>JAAYTW010000016.1 GCA_012517955.1 Candidatus Zixiibacteriota bacterium
CGAAGGTGGTCTCTACGACTATGAGCATAAGTACATCGCCGGAAAAACCAACAAAGCGTGTCCGGTTGATTTGCCCGAAAAATTCCAAAAAATGATTCAACAAATCGGCCTTAAGGCCTTTCAATCTCTCGGATGTCGAGGGTTCGGCCGGGTCGATTTCCGCTTCGATAATCAAAATAATGCCTATTGTCTCGAGGTCAATACGCTTCCGGGAATGACCGCGACTTCGTTGGTGCCCAAAGCCGCCAAAGCCGCCGGAATTGAATTCCCTCAACTGTTGGATAAAATCTGTCAGATAGCGATTTCTGATTTTAAAAGCAGGAGAAACAATTGAAATACCGCGCCGTGTTATTCGACCTTGGCAGTACTCTTATAGAATACGAAAACAGCGACTGGGCCTCTTTGGGCAAACAGGGCGTTATCGAAGCCTATCCGATTCTGAAAAACGCTTTCCCGGATATGCCGCCGGTTGACCAGTTTGGCCCAACCTTCTATCTATACCTCAAGGAAATTCTGGATAACGAACGAGTTGACCATAGCGAATTCAACCTGTATGAATTATGCCGGAAGATATTCGCCCGGATGAATTTGATATCCCGCGACGGCCTTATCGAAAAATTCGTGCACACTTATTATCAACCGATTGCCCGGCAAATCACTCTGGAAGAAGGCGCTCCGGAAATTCTGAAAGCTATCAAAGATGCGGGTTTGAAAATAGGCCTGGTGTCGAATACGATTTTCCCCGAAAAATACCATCTTGACGAGATGGCTCAATTTGGCTTGCTTAAATATTTCGATTTTACCATATTTTCTTGCGCCGTAAAAACGCGGAAACCGGGCCTTAAGATATTCAAAATGGCGCTTGATATGGCCGAAACCGACCCCGGACAAACCGTTTTTATCGGCGATAGATATGATGCCGATATAATCGGCGCGAAAAATGCTGGTATGACGACGGTCTGGAAATATCATGATAAACGCGAAAATCCCGATAACATTAAACCAGATTACTCGATTATAAAACTTAACGAACTGTATACGATAATATTTTCCTGATAAATGGAGGATGCTTTGGATAAAATTGAACAACTTCTAATGGAACTAACCAACGCCAACGGCGTGCCCGGTTTTGAGGATGAAGTGGCCGAAGTGATGGCCAAAAACGCCTATGCCGCCGACGAAATCACCTACGATAAATTGGGCAGCGTTATCTGCCGTAAAACCGGTTCAGCCGATTCGCCGCGTATCATGATTGCCGGACATCTCGACGAAATCGGTTTCATGGTCACTCAGATTACCGAAGAAGGTTATGTCAAATTTACCCCCCTGGGAGGGTGGTGGGGACATGTAGCCTTGGCCCAGCGCGTGATTATTAAAACCAGCAAAGGGGATATTCTCGGCGTGGTCGGCTCGAAACCGCCGCACATTCTCAAAGAAGACGAGCGCAAAAAAGTTCTCGATATTGATGATATGTTCATCGATATTGGAGTCACACCAAAAACCGATGTCAAAAAGCTGGGAATCCGGGTCGGCGATCCCATCGTGCCGGTCGCGGAGTTTACTAAGATGCATGACCCTAAAGTGTATCTTAATAAAGCCTTTGATAACAGAATCGGCGTCGCCGCCGCCGTGGCGGTGATAAATGCTCTTAAAGGCAGTAAACATCCTAATACAGTATATGGAGTCGGCACTGTCCAGGAGGAAGTCGGATTGCGCGGCGCGGGAACTGCCGCCTATATGGTCGATCCCGATATAGCGTTCGTTGCGGATGTTTCATTGGCCGTCGACGGTCCCGGCTCGGAAAAATCAAACAAAGCCAGGATGGGAACCGGTCCATCGATTAACGTGCTCGATGGCAGCATGATTCCCAACCGCCGCCTGCGTGACATGATTATCGATATCGCCGAAAAAGAAAAAATCCCCTACCATCTCTCGGCCATGCCCCGCGGCGGCACTGATGGCGGCCGGATTCATATTTCGCGATCGGGCGTACCTTGTATTTATGTGGGTATCGCCACCCGTTATATCCATAGCCATACCAGCATCATGCATCGAGATGATTTCGAAAACCTGGTCAAATTGTTGGTTGCAGTCATAAAGAAATTGGATGCAAAAACCGTGAAATCATTATGCAAAAGATAATATGCCCTTAACTTTTTTTAATACCTACAGCCGGCGTAAAGAGGAATTCAAACCGCTTGAACCCGGACATGTCCGAATGTACACCTGCGGCCCGACCGTCTACGCTCCGGCGCATATAGGCAATTTTCGCGCGTACATGTTCGAAGATTTGCTTCGCCGCTATTTACTTTATAAGGGTTATAAGGTCACCCAGGTGATGAACTTAACCGATATCGACGATAAAACAATTCGTGATTCCAAAGCCAGAGGAATCCCCTTACGCGAACATACCAAACCGTTCAAGGAAGCTTTTTTCCGCGATTTGGAACGGCTTAATATCCAACGCGCCGAATATTATCCCGCGGCCACTGAACATATTCCCGAGATGGTGTCGCTGGTGAAAAAGCTATTGGACAGCGGCCACGCCTATAAATCCAGCGATGCGATTTATTTCAAGATTAAATCGTTTCCCAAATATGGCGCCTTATCGCACATGAAACTGGATGAACTCAAAGATGGCGCCCGCGTCAACTCCGATGAGTACGAAAAAGATACCGCCTCCGATTTCGCGCTCTGGAAATTCTGGACCCCCGACGATGGCGACGTTTTCTGGGAAACCGAACTCGGCAAGGGAAGACCCGGCTGGCATATCGAATGTTCGGCCATGAGTATGAAATATCTGGGTGAGTCGTTCGATATCCATACCGGCGGCATAGACAACATGTTCCCCCATCACGAAAACGAAATCGCCCAGTCCGAAGCCGCCACCGGAAAACCATTCTCAAAATACTGGCTTCATTGCGAACATCTTATGGTCGAAGGTAAAAAAATGGCCAAATCCGAAGGAAATTACTTCACCGTTCAGGATTTGGTCGATAAAGGTGAAAACCTTTCGGCGGTGCGCTACTTATTGTTGTCAACTTATTACCGTCAGCAGTTGAATTTCACGTTTGATGGTTTAATCGCCGCCAAAAATGCGATAACCCGCCTCCGCGATTTCCGCGATGCCATAGAATCCGGCGTTGGAACTGAAACCAATCCGGAAATCGAATCAATTGCGAAAAAAGCCGCGGAAAAATTCGAGACAGCTCTGGATGATGACCTGAATATCTCCCCGGCCCTGGCCGCTGTCTATGATTTTGTCCGCGAAGCCAACGCCGCCCGCGAAAAAAACGGATTGTCAATTGCCGATGCCGAAATCCTCAAACAAACGCTCAAACGATTCGATTCGGTGCTTGGCGTAATTTACGTGAAGGAACAAGCGCTCGATTCCGATATCGAAAAGCTGATTGAACTACGTCAGGCCGCCCGCAAAAGCAAGAATTTCGCCGAATCGGATAGAATCCGCGACCAACTTCTGGCGATGGGGATTATCCTCGAAGACACCCCACAAGGTGTCCGCTGGAAGAGGAAGTTGTAGAATAGTAACCATTTTAACGCCGTTGAGAAAAATTCTCAGCGGCGTTTTTTATGCGATATATCGTTTTCGGCGTGCTTTGGGCACCACGATTCCCCCCAAGCCTTTGCTCCCTCTCCCCCGTGGGAGAGGGCTAGGGTGAGGGCGCAATTCCACATACATTTCGCATTTAGTTTGTAGGTCAAGACCCCTGTAGTCTTGACTCTATATTGTCGAAACCGTGAAGGTTTCGACCTACCTTAATACAACATCAAAGGCAGCCGCCTTAAAATAATTCACCCTGCTGTCGGGTCGCCTGACCCGACAGCCTTCGACTGTGGCGTCGGGTCTCCGTACCCGACGCCCCGGTCAGGTGCGGAGACTTAACCGCACTATAAATATCCGTAGGTCGGCGTTCCGACACCGTCATAAACGGTGGAGAAACCCGACATCTCCTTATTCTGTGCCCGGCAGATGTCCACATCTGCCGTTTTTTGCGTGCCTTTAGTGCCATACGCCATCCGCCGTAGGGGCAGGTCTTGCGCCTGCCCGGGCGACCGCAAGGGTCGCCCCTACAATAATCTCCGGGCTTGACCCGGAATCCAGGATTATACCCTGGTTAAATACCTGGATGCTGAATCAAGTTCAGCATGACAACGCGGGCCGCTCGCGAACGGCCCCTATATATATTCCCCCCTCTCCCGTGCGGGAGAGGGGCCGGGGGTGAGGGCGCAATTCTACATGGATTTCGCATTTAGTTTGTAGGTCGAGCCCCCTGTGGTCTTGACTCTATCTTGTCGAAACCGTGAAAGTTTCGACCTACCTTAATACAGCATCAAAGGCAACCGCCTTAATAAATACA
>JAAYTW010000127.1 GCA_012517955.1 Candidatus Zixiibacteriota bacterium
GCTGCTTTCCCAAAAGCAAAAAACCGATGATGACGCTTTCCCCGACGAAATCCAAATAGATGGGATACCGCAAAAGTGATTTATCTTTAGAAATTTTACCGATGAAAAATACCCGATTGCCTACTGATTCTCTATCCAGCTCGGTAACGCGCCTATTCCATTTATGACCGCGAATGCCTTTTCGGGGAATTTGGTATAATCATATTTGCCACTTTTTAGTAACACGCCTTTAATACCACATCGGGACGCGCCGATGATATCGCTTTGGTAATCATCCCCCACCATTATTGTGTGTTCCGGCGTGATTCCGGTATCCGCTAAAGCCATTTTAAAAAACAACTCGTTGGGCTTGCCAAATACGTATTGGCACTTTATCCCCGCCCCATATTCCAACGCCGCCACGAACGAACCGGTGTCTAATCGTATCCCATCCGCCGCCAGCCAGTAAGGATTTTGTTGAAGCGCGGTAAGCGCCGCACCCGCAGCCAGTGTCCGCAAACCCTTATTCATAATATCGATATTCCACTCATCCCCCATATCGCCAACTAACACAAAATCCGCCGATTCATTGTAAACTAGCGGGATATCGCCTAAATCTTCTATCTGGCTCGAATGAACCAGCGGTAAAATTCCCGTTTTCGGCGGATTTTCTATAAACCAGTTGCGGGCGGCTCTTGCCGGTATAAAAAACGATTCTGATGGCACCTGTATCCCAATATGAGAAAATATCTCGGAAAGCATTTTTCGATTCTTCAAAGTGGTATTGGTGATAAATCTGATTTGAAGTTCGTTTTTCAACAGCCAATCAACCGTTTCCTTGGCGCCGGGAAGCCACTGATTTTCGATGAAAACCGTCCCATATAAATCTAAGAAGACAGCTTTTATATTGTTTTTTGTATTCATCTAGCAAATTCTCGGTAACTGCTCGCCGCTCAACATATCGATAAGTCGACTCGAACCAATTTTGGTGGTCAGCGTTACCATCCCCCTAAACCCGCCGTTTGCTTTATCCGGATATCGGACTTCGCCAATTATCCGACACTCCCGGTTTGGCGATTCGGCTTGTATTATTTTCAGCGCCTTTTCCGCTTGACTGTATGGCACAATAGCCACAAATCGCCCTTCGTTGGCCACATAAAGCGGGTCCAATCCTAATATCTCACAAGCACCCGACACCTGCTCTAAAATGGGGATCTCGGTTTCCTCGATATTGATTGTTAACCCTGATGTCTCCGCTATTTCTATAAGCGATGTCGCCAACCCGCCCCTTGTCAAATCGCGTAGACAATGCGGTTCGATTCCGGCGTCCAGCAGTTTCTGGACAACTCCATTTAAAGGCGCGCAATCGCTTTCGATTGTGCTTTCGAAAGTCAGCCCCTCGCGCGAGGCCATAATCGCTATGCCATGGCGGCCGATATCGCCGTTTAGTATGATTTTGTCCCCCGGTTTTATCGACAGGGGAGAGATGTTTAAATCATGCTCAATTAATCCTACGCCTGAGCTATTTATAAATATACCGTCCCCCTTTCCGTGATCGACCACTTTGGTGTCGCCGGTTACAATCTTTACATTGGCTTTCGCGGCTGAATCTTTGAGAGAGTTTACCACCCGCCAGAGCGCATCTATCGAAAACCCTTCTTCGATAATCAGTCCGATAGATAAAAAGAGGGGTCTGGCTCCGCACATCGCCAAATCGTTAACCGTGCCGTTGACGGCAAGCGTTCCGATATCGCCGCCGGGAAAAAACAACGGCTTTACCACATACGAATCGGTCGTGAACGCGAGTTTCATGTCCCCGATTTCCAAAACCGCTCCATCATGACGGGAATTCAACTGTTCGTTTTTAAAGGCCGGTAGAAACAGCTTTTCAATCAACTGATGAGTCAGTTTGCCGCCGCCGCCGTGCGCTAAAAGTATATTGGGGTATTCATTTATCGGTATTGGACAACTTAAACCAAACTCGTAATTATTTTCCTGCACCGCCATTTCCTTTTTACATATCTAATCAATTTTCGCCGCCTGATGGCTTCGATAGCGATAATAAGCCGCGCAGGCTCCCTCGGATGATACCATCGTTGCCCCTAATGGATGTTCCGGCGTGCATTTTGTCCCGAACGCGGGGCATTCATACGGTTTGAGCAAACCTTGCAATACTAATCCGCTTTTGCACTCATCTGATTCCTTGACCATGATGTTTTCCAAACCGAATTTCTTTTCCGCGTCGAAAGCAGAGTAAGCATCGCCCAGCGCCAGCCCGCTGTTTTTTATATCGCCAAGCCCGCGCCATTTTCTGGTGACTGTCTTGAACACCTCCGCCATCAATTGTTTGGCCTGAATGTTTCCCTCTCTCAATACCGCCCGCGAATATTGATTTTCAACATCGAAGCGGTTTTCTTCAAGTTGTTTAACAGTCAGATAAATCCCTTGAAGTAAATCTAATGGCTCAAAACCTGTTACAACAATCGGGATTTTATATTTGGCCGCGATTGGTTCATATTCGGAATATCCCATAACGGCGCACACATGTCCGGCTGCCAGAAAACCCTGCACTTTATTGCCAGGCGAACCGAGCACCAACTCCATGGCGGGGGGCACCAGCACCTGAGAAACCAGCATGCTGAAATTATTCAACTTTTGTTGTTTCGCTTGATAAACCGCCATAGCGTTGGCCGGCGCCGTCGTTTCAAATCCAACCGCGAAAAATACGACCTCTTTTTGCGGATTTTCTCGGGCGATTTTCAGAGCGTCCAGCGGCGAATAGACTATTCTTATATCGCCGCCGCCGGCTTTCACCCAGAGCAAATCTTTATTGCTGCCGGGTACTCTAAGCATATCTCCGAACGAACAAAATATCACGTTTGGTCTGCCGGCTAACTCAATCGCTTTGTCGATAAGCTCTATCGCGGTTACGCAAACCGGGCAGCCCGGCCCGTGTACCAGCGTGATTTTATCAGGCAAAATCTCATCCAGCCCATATTTGACAATCGTGTGTGTCTGACCGCCGCAGATTTCCATAATCGTCCACGGGCGGCTAACTGTATCCTTTATCAAGTGGATATATTCTTTGGCCGCCGATGAATCGCGGTATTCTTCGAGATATTTCATTTATCCTCGCCCGGCGGTTTTTCTAAATCCGCGATTTCGTCAATGTATTCAAAAACCTTCATGGCTTCCGTTTCATCAATAATCGATATCGCGAACCCCACATGAACGATTACGTAATCGCCGACTCTGGCTTCCGGTACATACGCCAGATTGACATCTTTAACAACGCCGCCGAAACTCACTTTACCGGTACGTTCGAAATCTTCTCCAGCGATGCTTTCAATCTTGCCCGGAACCGCTAAACACA
>JAAYTW010000128.1 GCA_012517955.1 Candidatus Zixiibacteriota bacterium
ATGGATAACGGCGTTCGCCGCGGGATTTTTATCGTTTATTTCCCCGTGCGTTTTGCCGATAGTGCCCGGATATCTTTCGTTTATATCGGGCGTATCGATAGAACAAATGAAAGAAAAACAGTCGGCGTCTGTAAGAAAGGTATTTGTCAGTTCGCTTTTTTTTGTGATGGGCTTTTCGGTGGTTTTCATAACGCTGGGAGCGTCGGCGACAGCGGTTTCGGCTTTTTTGAAAGATTACATGTCGATAATATCCAAGATAGCAGGAGTGCTGATAATTGTTTTGGGTATTCATTTTATCGGGCTTTACAAAATCAAATGGCTTAATTATGAAAAAAGATTTCAGATTCGTTCTGAGAGGATGAGTTTATTGGGATCATTTGCCATGGGGTTCGCGTTTGCTTTTGGCTGGACCCCCTGTATCGGGCCGATACTGGCGGGGATTTTAGCTATCGCGGCCACGGAAGAAACCGTATGGCGCGGGATTTTATTACTGGCGTTTTATTCGGCGGGGTTAGCGATACCATTTTTGGTGACATCGCTGGCGTTTAATTTCTTTGTGTCGTTTTCGGGAGTTATCAAACGTTATTTCAGGGTGGTGGAAATTGTCGGCGGCGTTTTTCTGCTGGCCGTCGGAATACTGATATTCACGGGTTCCCTGGGGTATTTATCGGCGCTGTTTTCGAAGTGGTTCCCATTTTTAGAATCGGTGGGATAAAACAAGTATCAACATTTTCAAATAAATCGAAATTACCGCGAAGATTTCGGGAATATATTCTCGGAATCTTTTTTATTGTTTAAAAATGAATATATCATTTTATTGCAAAATCGATTTGGGTTATTTAAATTCAGGCCGGAAAGTTTATTCCGATATAAAGCAATAGTAAGAACAAATCGGGTTAATTTTAATGTCAACAAAAACTGATTGTGTCGCAATTTTGGCGAATCGTCCGGAAGACGCCAATTACCTTTCGCCGCTGGTGCCGCTTATCGGGTTCAAGAAAGTGGAGTATTTGTATAGGGCGATGTTGTTCGACACGATTGCGGCGGCGCTCGATACAGGAACGGTTTCGGTAGCTATATTTTACCGGCCGGCCAAGGCGGAGCCGGAGTTCAAACGACTGTTGGAGTTATTTGTAAACGAGGAAGCCGATAACGGTTCAAAGGTTAAGCTTTCCAGAATAATTTTAAAACCGGTCGCCGGTAAGGACTTCAGTCAACGGGCCGCTGATATTTTTAATTATGGATTCAAATCAGGTTTCAAAAAAGTAGCGCTGATTACCAATTGCAATCCGACTATCAGCCCTGAGATAATCGGGGCGAGCCTGGCGTTACTAAAGTATAATCAGGCGGTGATTGGACCATCGTTCGACGGCGATTGTTACCTGATGGGTCTGGCCGTAAATCGCCCCGAGATATTCGAAAAGGTCCCCGACACAAAGCATAACCGCTATTTCGCGCTTAAAGAAAATGTCAAACGGGCTGGACTGACGTTGCAGGAATTGGAAATATCATATATGGTGAGTTGCGCGGAGGAGTTGAACCAGCTGATTGATGATATCGAATGCTGGAGAAGAATTGGCGATTTGCGCACCGCCGGCCATACTGAAAGATTTCTGAGGACCTTGGCGTAACGCTTTGAAGACAAGCATGTTACGGGCCCAATAACGATTTGAACATGTTTTTATAAATCCTAATGTGAGGGCGTTTTGGTGCCGATTTTATAGTTATAATCGCGCGTTAGAAAAACGCCCGCGCGGCGATAAAATGCTTTCGAACGATAGAGTATGAGCACAACGCTTATAAATACGAAGCGGATAGCCAATTTTGAGATAAATGAGCTGATAGGCTCCGGCGGGATGGCCAACATTTATCGGGCGACGCAGTTGTCTCTGGAGCGACCGGTGGCCCTGAAAGTCCTTCATCGCCACCTGACCATGAACGATAACTTT
This sequence comes from Candidatus Zixiibacteriota bacterium, assembly GCA_012517955.1. Classification (GTDB taxonomy): domain Bacteria; phylum Zixibacteria; class MSB-5A5; order UBA10806; family 4484-95; genus JAAYTW01. Next base: position 1,950 of record JAAYTW010000128.1, read on the forward strand.
ATCACGCGATTCGAAAAAGAGGCCAAGCGGGCGGCCATGCTTCACCATGAAAATATAGTATCGATTATCGATTATGGTTGCCAGGACGGGGAGTATTTTATCGCGATGGAGTACGTGGAGGGGCAAAATCTGAAACAGATGATGACCCGAATGAAACGGCTTCCTCTCGAGGTGGCATTGCTTATCGGCCGGGAGGTTGCCAGTGGATTGCGTTATGCTCACGGCTTCGGTCTGATTCACCGAGATATTAAGCCGGCGAATATAATGTTATCAAGCGACGGCAGAGTGATGATAACCGATTTCGGGATAGCCAAAGACCATCAGGACATGTCGATTACGGATACGGGTCAGATGGTTGGATCGCCCGCTTATATGTCGCCGGAACAGGCGGCCGGTAGGCCGGTTGATAATCGCTGCGACATATTTTCGCTCGGTATCGTGCTATATGAAATTATCACGGGAGAAAAACCGTTTAAGGGGGATAATTA
>JAAYTW010000129.1 GCA_012517955.1 Candidatus Zixiibacteriota bacterium
AATATAATCTCCCTGAATTATACTCCACCCCATCCGGCAAACTTATAGAGATTGGATCTTCGGCACGAACCGACGATGGCGACTACTATAATGTCGGCGGCGGTCATATCTCATGGGACAGTCTGGCGGCCGACCGCGGTTATGGCAAATTCGGCGCTGCCGTCATTAACCATTTGTTCTTTGCGACAGATATCGATATCGCTCGTTCGGAAAATAGGCTTAATAAAAACAGTGGTTGGTGGAATAAATATGAGGGCGGCGTTAAAATTATCGACAGCAGATTACGACCCGCGGTCACAGTTAGACATGAACTTAAAACAAATATAGATACATCGCTTTCCGGTTTTAGAATAAATGAACTGGAAACTGAAATCGACTGGAGCCTCGCTGATGCGCTCAAAACAACAGGGAACGTAATTATTCGTAATCAGGATTATGGCGATCCCAACAAAACATTTTGGCGGAAACAATACCAACAGACGCAGTTGGAATACCGTCTAAATTATAATAAGAGCGGCTTTTCGGCCGAAACCAATCTGGGGCGGCTTTATCATAACGCGAGTTTCCCAACCGCCGAAAAATTCTCCCGCAATCTTGGAAATCTCAAGCTGAACTATTCATCAACGGCATTCAGCGCGACCGTTTATGAAAATATCAATGGCGTCGCCAGGATATTGCAAACGCGTGAATATGTTTATGTGGGAAAAGGGCAGGGAGATTATCGTCTTGACGGCAACGACTATGTGGCTGAACCCGGCGGCGAATATATCGAAATAATCCGCCCGGTGGCCGATCAGGCCGCCGGAGAATCGGGATATCAGGTCAGCGGCGGTCTTCGATTCCGTTACGAGGGTTCCGCCGCCCCGAATCCGCGCCTATCAAACATTAGTTACGAGAACGATTTGAGCTATCAGCAGAATCTCAATCCGGGTTGTAATCTCACTGTCGATAAACTTATCCCTTATGGTAAGTATAATGCCGTCGAATTTGGCTATCGTAATTATAATTACCGTCAAAGATTGAAATATCGCCTGAATAAGCGTGTCGATTATATCAGCCATATATTTACGGCTATGCAGAATAAAGGATCACAATACCGGTATGAAAACCTCGAGAATCGGTTTCTTGAAAATACGCTTGAAACGAAATTCTATATCGAGAAACGAATATCATTGTTGCTATCAGCAAAAATCGCCCGCGATGAGCAGATTCTATATTCGGGAAAAGTGGACATAAATCGAACCCGATTGTCTCTAACGCCGGATTGCCAGATAGCGGCCAATATAAGAATATCCAACCAATTTGATTTAATGCGCGAAAAAGAAAATACACGGGATTTAACCGTAACGACCTATACTGTGAATCCTAAAGTCGTCGGTGTCGTTGTCGACGCCGTTCGAATCGAATGTGAAATCGGATATACATCAGTAAGTTTGAGCAAAAAGGCAACGATTCCGTACGTTATGGCCGATAATAAAAAGGCAGGGGATAATTACAGTCTGAACTTGAATGGAAGATTTAAATTAAATCGCTACGGAAGCATGACGCTATCGTACGGGTATAAAAAGCTCGGCGATGGTTATTCTAACTACAATTTCAGGGCTGAGGCAAAAGCGGAATTTTGAGAACTGATTTAATAAAAACTGCCGTTGTGTTTTTAGCGTTTATCGCCGGTGGAGCATTGGCTCAAAATCAATCTAAGGTGACACTGAGCGGCGATATCCCTGCCGGTGGAATAAGGCTGGTTAACCGTCCCGGGACATTTTTCATTCCAGATAGCCTTGCGGCCGATTCGGCGCGGATTGTAAGCTATTATCAAAATCAGGGATGGCTTGATTGCCGGTTATCCGTATCTTCCACAAGTAAAAAAGGACTGACGATAATCAAGTATCGGTTATTTAAGGGCGAAAGATATCGATTGGCCTTTGCCCCTATAATCGGCTGCCCGGATGATTCAATCGCCACCGCCTCGAAATCGATTGTGGATTTTTACGCCAATCAATTCGCTTCATCGGCGACCATCGAGAAAATCGCGGACGATATTTTACGTTTGTGCGCGCGAGCCGGTTACCCCTATTGCGCCGTAATTCCGGGCGGATTTCGAAAAAAAGCCGGCTCAATTCTAGAAATATCGATTGTGATAAATCCTGGTCCCCGGGTGCTGGTAAAGAGAGTCGAATTTGATGGAACCAGGAATATAAATCCCGGATTCTTAAGTTATTATTCCGGTCTGCGGATTCCGTTCGTTTACTCGATAGATTTGATGAATTCGATTGTCTGGAGATTGAATCGCGCCCATTTTCTTAAAGGTGTCGGCTCTCCCAAGCTGCGCTATATTGACATACCGGAAAACGGAATAGTGTATGTTCCAATAATGGAAATGCCGCCGGTTATTTTAAATGGCGCTTTGGGATATTCATCGGGCGATAAATCATTTTATGGTATATTCAATGGCGCCGTTTCTAATATTCTCGGCGGCGGCAGGCAATTTACGTTTAGTGTGTCTCGTAAAGATAAAGTGTCTCGTAAATTACGCTTTAATTATATCGAACCTCTCTTTCTACGTCGTCCCTTGGCATTAGAATTAACCGCTTATCAAGATGATAGGGATAGTCTATATATCGAAACCGGCGGTCAGGCAGGGATTACTATCACGTCATCAATATCATTCGAATACGGTCTGGCCCTCGGCATATCTCGTATCGCCCCTGAATCGTATGGCCGATCCATTATTACCAACAAAAAACGACAGCTAATCAGCTTCCATTTCGTTTCCGATACCCGCGACAACTCGGCCAATCCTCTCAACGGTGATTATCTAAGGCTCGAAGCGAGCTTTTTTAACGAAATCTCTCGAGGCGATTCTATGTTTTCCAGTTCCTCGAAAGTTTACCGGACAGCCGCAATAGATTATCAGAAATCTATTGCAGTTGGTTTATCCAGCTCTATTTATGGTGGAGTTTATGCGCGCGGCGATTTTTCCGGTTTAAATTCGGCTGACCGCCAGTTCGCCGTGGGCGGTTTTGGAAGCCTTCGAGGTTATGGCCAGGATATTTTTTATGTAATGCGCGCGGCGATTTTTACCGTTGAATATCGCCTCTTGACTGGAAGGGAAGGGCGCGCCTATATTTTCGCCGACATGGGATTTCTGCAAAAAGGACTTGTTTCCAAAAAAATAGAAAATAAAAATGGATTCGGTATCGGGATTCTCGCGCCGACCCGCAGCGGCGCGGCAACAATCGAATTGGCCGCCCCCTCCGATGAAGGTGTATCCGCCATAAAATTACATTTCGGCTTTAAGGCGGGATTTTGATTAGAGGCGCTCTGATACTGATTCGCCCCCTTAACGTGGCGATTACCATGGCGGCCGTGTACGCCGCCGGAATAATTTCTGCGCCGGATTATTATTCGCGCCCGCTTCTTATGGCGGTTATTGCTTCCGGTTTTGTGGCCGCCTATGGCAATATCCTGAACGATATTTTTGATCTTGAACTTGATCGAAAAGCTAAACCTTTCCGGCCCCTGCCATCGGGTGAAATCAGTTTTATGCAAGCGGGAGCCTTAGCGATTGTATGCGCTATGATAGCTCTAATACTATCGATTTTAATTAACCACGCGTGCCTGTTAGTCGCTTCAATCGCCATAATTTTGCTGACTTTCTACACCCCCTATTTTAAAGGATTCGGTTACTGGGGAAATGTTCTGATTGCCGCCGTAAGCGCCCTTGCGTTAATATATGGAGCAATCGCGGTCGGTAATGCTGTCGGAGGAATTATCCCCGCGACTTTCGCTTTTTTATTTCATTTTGTTCGTGAAATAATCAAGGATATGGAAGACTATCAATATGATAGGGAATTTGCTATACGTACCGGGGCGGTCAAATATGGTCTCAAGGCATCTTCCGTATTGGCTATCGGTATCTCAATTCTTTTAATTGTTGCCACTTTTATTCCCTTTATTGCGGGAACATACGGCGTGGGGTATTTGACGGTTGTAATTATGGGAATGGATATCCCTCTTATGTATGTTGCTATCCGCTTGATATCATCTCCGGACAAATCAACTTATCGCTTATTGTCGGGTCTTATGAAAGCCCTGATGCCTGTTGGGTTGGTCGCGATTTTTCTTGGCAGCCGCGGTATTTAAAATAAATTCATTTAGTTATAAATTTCTTATATCATCCCGTTGACATAATAAGCCATGTTTCCTATTTTTGTATCAATTTTGGGAACAACTGAACCGGCTCTGGGTAGAATTTTTCAAAATTCGGAGGTTCCATGGATCTAGAAATTCAACAAATACAAAGTCTGGTTGAGAAACAGGCGAGCTTCGTCAGCCGCCTTACAGATGAAGTAGGACGAGTTATCGTCGGCCAAAAATATATGGTCGAAAGGTTACTTATCGGTTTGCTTGCCGATGGCCATATTTTAATCGAAGGGGTTCCCGGTTTGGCCAAAACCTTGGCCGTAAAAAGCATCGCTCAGGCTATCCAGGCCGGTTTCAAACGTATTCAGTTCACGCCTGATTTACTGCCCGGCGATTTGACCGGCACCATGATTTATCAGGATGGGAAATTCGTTGCCCGCAAGGGGCCGATTTTCGCCAATTTTATCCTTGCCGACGAAATCAACCGCGCTCCCGCAAAGGTACAGTCGGCGCTTCTGGAGGCTATGCAGGAACGCCAGGTTACATTAGGCGACCAAACTTACCCGTTGCCCAAGCCTTTCCTGGTTCTGGCGACTCAAAACCCGATAGAGCAGGAAGGGACTTATCCTTTACCGGAAGCTCAGGTTGATAGATTTATGCTCAAACTCAAAGTCGATTATCCTGACCGCGAAGACGAACTGAAAATTCAAGATAGGATGACCGCCAAAGATATCCCCCAAATCAACGCTATAATTACTCCGGAAGATATACTTAAAGCGCGCGAGGCTATTCATTTAATTTATGTTGATGAGAAAGTTAAAAACTATATTGTTGATATAGTTATGGCCAGTCGTAACCCGCAGAAATACAATATCGATATTAAGGATTATATCGCTTACGGTGCTTCTCCTCGAGCCACGATTTATTTGAATCTGGCGGGAAGGGCTTTGGCGTTCATGAGGGGGCGGGCCTATGTTACTCCTGACGATATAAAATCCATAGGGCCCGATATTTTGCGACATAGAATAATCCTAAGTTACGAGGCTGAGGCGGAAGAGCAAACTCCCGATCAAATCGTCCAGAAAATATTCGATAGCGTCGAAGTACCCTAATAAATATGCTTCCAAGCGAACTTTTTAAAAAAGTCAGACGGATTGAGATTAAAACCTCACGTCTGGTTAACGATGTATTTTCGGGCGAATATCATTCGAGTTTTCGCGGCCGCGGTATGGAATTTTCCGAAGTGCGCGAATATATTCCCGGCGACGATATTCGAATTATAGATTGGAACGTTACCGCCCGGTATAATCACCCTTATGTAAAAATCTACCGGGAAGAACGCGAATTAACCGTCGTGATTGCCGTCGATTTGTCGAGTTCGGGATTGTTCGGGTCAAAAATACAGCCGCGTCGTGAGATTGCCGCGGAACTGGCCGCCGTGCTGGCTTTTGCCGCGATTAAAAATAACGATAAGGTGGGGCTGCTTCTATTTACCGATAAAATCGAAAAATATATACCGCCCAAAAAAGGCCGGTTTCATGTTTTAAGGCTAATCCGCGAGGTGCTCTATTTTAAACCATCCAGCAAAGGCACTTATATAGCTGGGGCATTGGAATATCTGCTTAAAGTGATTAAAAAGAAAAGCGTGATGTTTTTCATTTCCGATTTTCTCGACAGCGGATTCGAAAAGCCGTTAAGCCTGCTTGCGCGCAAACACGATTTTATTGCGGCAGAGATTTTTGACCCGTTGGAACGGAGATTCCCCAAAGTCGGACTTGTCAATTTAATCGATTTTGAAACTGGACGCGAAATACTGATTGACCTGTCCGATAAAGAAAACCTTCGTAAACTCGCTTTAAATGCCGAACAGCGACGCGCCGATTTACACAAATATTTACGCCGACAAAAAGTCGATTTAGTTGAAATTAATACGCATGATGATTACGCGCAGCCATTATATCGGCTTTTTGAGCAGCGCGCCCGAAGAATAAGGCGGTAATATGATACGAATCATATATCAAAAATCGCTGTCGACAATCGTCCGGGCCGGCATGCTTTTGGCGCTGGTGTTTTGGGTCGCGGCGTTTTCCCAGGCTCCCGATAATCCGCCTTCTCCGGTAAACTTTACCGTAACCGTACCTTCGGATACTTTCACTATCGGCGATGAAGTGCCGGTTAAAATAGAGGTCGTCTATCCCGCCGATATCAAGATCACGCCGCCCGCCGGTCAATTGGAGGATACCGCGTTCGTTCTTAAAAAAGGGCCGCAAATCGAATCAAAATCCGAGGGCGCCAACAATAAAAACACGTACACGTTCGTGATTCTGCCAATCTCCATCGGCGATATCCCCACCCCGGCGTTCGAATTTTACTGGAGTGACGTTTCCGGGAAAGCCTATCGGAGCACCGCGCCGCAGCGGACAATACATGTCAGGAGCCTTTTACCAACCGACACAACCGGTATCGATATAAAAGATATCATCGGACCCAAATCTCTGCCGGTCCGATGGTGGCCCTATGTTTTGAGTGCGGCGATTGTTTTGGCCTTGATTGCGGCATGGTACTTCCATTACCGCAGGAAATTGAGCAAAATGGAAATCCCAGTTGTTCCGCCGGAACCGCCATTCGACAAAGCCATACGCGAATTAGCGATTTTAAAAGAAAACGACTTGCTTGGAAAAGGAAAAATAAAGCAGTTCTATATCGAATTATCCGATATCCTTCGCCGCTACATTGAAGGTCGTTTTGATATTAAGGCTGTTGAAGCCACTACCTATGAATTGAAACGAATGCTTAAACATCCTGAATTGAGTAAAGAACAGACACATACAATTTTGGAATTCCTGGGTCGTTCCGACTTGGTGAAATTCGCGAAGTTCAAACCTGCGGCCGAATATCCGGCCGACGATTATGCTCTGGTCCGCAATTTAATCATCGCCACCAAGCCTATAGAAACAGCGGCCCGGATTACTCAGGAGGCGGCCAAATGATTAGGTTCGCCCAGCCATATTTTTTGATTTTACTTTTAATTCCGGCGGCCTATTTGTTTTTCTATTATTTCAAGAAATCGCTTCGCCCAGCCCCGTTGGGATATTCCGACCTGCGATTGTTCGTCAATCCGCGTCAAACCTATAAGACATTGCTTTATCGGGGATTGCCGATTTTAAAAGCCCTGGCCATGATTTTAGCTGTCATCGCGATGGCCAGGCCGCAATCTACGTTCGGTCAACGCGAAATTTCCACCGAAGGGATCGACATTATGCTGGTTCTCGATATTTCGGGGAGCATGAGGGCTGAAGATTTTAAGCCTGATAATAGACTTACTGTATCAAAAAATGTCATACGCGAATTCGTAAAGGGCCGTCAAGGAGACCGAATCGGCTTGGTCGCGTTTTCACGACAGGCGTTCACACAGTGTCCTTTGACAACAGATTATCAACTTTTGCTCCAATTTATTGATAAAGTCGATTTTGGGATGGTCGAAGATGGCACCGCGATTGGATTGGCATTGGCTACCGCCGCCAATAGGTTGATATCATCCGACGCTAAAAGCAAAGTGATTATTCTTCTCACGGATGGCGCTAATAATGCCGGCCAGATAGATCCCCTGACCGCGGCCAAAGCGGTCGCCGCCCTTGGCATCAAAGTTTACACGATTGGCGCCGGTACCGAAGGCTTAGTCGATATGCCGGTGATGGATCCTGTTTTCGGTAAAAGATATGTCCGAACCCAATCGGATATCGATGAGGACTTGCTTAAACAAGTCGCCGCCATGACCGGCGGCCAGTTTTTTCGGGCAAAAAACAGCAGCGCCTTAAAAGATATTTACGACCAAATATCGGCTATGGAAAAAACTAAAATCGAGGTGAAAGAGTATTACGAATATAATGAGCTATACATGGGATTTTTGTTATGGGGTTTAATCTTGTTCGGTGTCGAATTCCTGTTCAGCGCAACAATCTTTAGGGGGTTGCCATGAGATTTTATAATCAAAGCGCCCTGTATTTACTGTTATTGCTTCCGATTTTAATCGCCCTGTATATAATAGGCGCGCGCCTAATAAAGCGTCGGTTGGCCAGGCTCGGCGGTAATAATCTGGAACGCCTTGCCCAAGCCGGATTATCATACAGCAAAAGGCGACTTAAATTGGCGTTGACGATAATCGGTATCGCGTTCATGATTATCGCTTTAGCGCGTCCTCAATATGGTTCCGAGCTGGTAAAAGTAAAAACCACCGGCAGTCAGGTGATTATCGCCCTTGATATTTCGCTTTCCATGCTGGCGGGCGATTTCTATCCTAATCGACTTGAGAAAGCCAAACGCGAAATCATTTCGTTGCTTGAAAATATCCCCGGTGAAAATGTCGGCCTGATTGTCTTCACCGGCCAAGCTTTCGTCCAGTGCCCCTTAACTGTCGACTATGGAGCTTTTCGGATGTTCCTCGATGTCGTCAATGTCGGTATGATATCCGATACCGGCACCGATATCGAAAAGGCCATCGAGAAAGCGGCCGAAGGTTTTTCCAATCAAAGCTCGGCCGATAAGGTTATGGTGATATTCACCGATGGGGAAGAGCAAGATGGTGACGCGTTGTCCGCCGCCCAAAAATATAAGGACCAATTCAGGATTTTTACGATTGGCGTTGGTACCCCTAACGGCGAACCTATCCCCATTAGACGTCCCGATGGGGTTGTTGATGGATACAAAAAAGACATCGACGGCCAACTGGTAATTTCCAAACTTAATCAAAGATTACTTTCGGATATCGCCTCGGTAGCAAATGGAGTATCGTATCTCGCCACTCCCGGCGAAGAGGAAATAAAATCGCTTGTGAATGATATAAAAGGCCTTAAAAAAGGTGAAACCGAAGGAAGTTTCAGGCGAATATATAAAGAAGAATATCAATATCTGCTTTTCCCCGGGATTTTGTTTATGGCTTTGGGTATGCTGATAAGCGAGAGAAAGAAATATGAAAATTAAAGCGATAGTGTTATGGATAATATTGATTGCGACAGCGGTTTATGCCGATGAATATCGCAATCTTATGAATCGGGGAGAAAAACAATATCGCAAACAGGAATATCAAACCTCCGCCGATTTATACAAACAGGCTGAGGTCGTTCGTCCGGATGACCCCGTGGCGACTTTCAACAGCGGGGCCGCTTTATATAAAAGCAATGATTACGAAAAAGCCAAAGAGCGTTACGTTCAGGCCGCGGCCAAAGCGAAAGACCGATTGAAAGCCGAATCTTATTATAACCTCGGCAATGCTTTATATAAAAATCAGGATTACGCCGGCGCGCTCGAAGCATATAAAGAAGCTTTAATGATTGACTCAAAAAACCAGGATGCCAAATATAATTTTGAATTGGCCAAAAAACGCCTTCAACAACAACAGCAACAACAACAGCAAGAGCAACAAAAACAAGACCAAAACACCAAAGACGACAAACAACAGCAGGAACAAAAACAGCAAAATCAAAACCAGAATAAAGACCAACAGCAACAACAACGGCAAGAACAACAAAAACAAGACCAACAACAAAACGAACAGGCTAAGCCTGGCGAAATGAATAAGCAGGAAGCCAAACAGTTGTTAAACGCTTTTAAAGAAGATGAAAAACAAGTACAGGAACAACTTAGGAAATTTAAGGTTCGCCCCAATTCGACTCGCGATTGGTAGTCTGGCGTTGATGCTGGCATTATATGCCTTATTGCCGGCTCAGGATATTGACCTTTCCGCGTCTGTCGATAGAACCAGCATCGGCTTGGGCGAATCGGTATCTTTGACCATAAGGCTCAGCGGCGGGTTAAGATCTCTTCCCAAGCCGACTATGCCTGACTTGTCGGATTTCGATGTTTATTCTTCCGGCACAAGCTCAAGCCTCGTTATGGGCACCGGTGGGATAACCAATCAAGCAAGTTACAGTTATGTTCTTGTGCCCCGTAAAGTCGGGGTTTTCACGATACAACCGATTACCGTAAACATCAACGGCAAAACTTATTCGACTCAGCCAATACAGATAACCGTATCCCAATCGGCGCCAAATCAGCCGGCTCAACAAGCGCCGACACAAAAAGCTCCTCAATCGAAACAGGCCGCTTCCGGGGAAATATTTTTTATCGAACAAACCGTGGATAATCCCAATCCTTATGTCGGCCAACAAGTGATTATGACTTTTAGTTTTTATCAGGCTCAGGATTTATTCCAACAGCCATCTCTGCAATGGCCGAACTATAACGGTTTCTGGGTTGAAGATTTACCGCCTAATCGAACCTATACAACCATAATAGGCAATCGCCGATATCGCGTAACCGAAATCAAGCGCGCTTTGTTTCCGACCGTGTCGGGCAAGTTGACAATTGAACCAGCGGTCGTCACAATCCCTGCCGACGCTTTTAGCGGCTTTTTTGATGACCCATTCGGTTTTTTCGGTAGGCGTTCTCGTCCGACGCAAGAACAGGTGTTGCGTTCGCAGAGAATTAATCTTGATGTCAAGCCTTTGCCGAATTCAGGAAAACCGGCCGACTTTTCAGGGGCTGTGGGCAAGTTCAACTTAAAAGTAACTTTCGATAAAAACGACATTGAAGTTGACCAACCGGTTTCCTTAAAAGCCGTTTTAAGCGGTGCCGGCAATATAAAAAATCTGCCTTCTATCGATATTCCCAAATTGGACAACTTCCGTTTATATGATTCCGGCAGCAACGAAAACATCTCGAAAAGTAATTATATCGTTTCCGGTTCCAAAGAATATGAGTGGGTTCTGATACCGACAGCCCCCGGCGAGTATGAACTCCCGGAAATAAGCTTTTCCTATTTCGATCCCGGCGCGCAACAATATAAGGTGCTTTCCCAACGCCCGGGAAAAGTGCGCGTCAAACCATCGAGCTCACCGGTATCATCATCGCCTGGCGCGATTGCCAAAAATATCATTCCCGCGGCCAAGTCGAGCCTTAACTATATAGTCACCGATCTGTCAAAATCAAAAATAAGCAGGCCGCTTTACGATAATGATTTAGTCTGGGCTTTGCAACTGTTGCCGATTGGTTGGCTTGTATTTTTGGCCATTAAAATCAATCGGCGCCGTCGCTTGGAAGGGGATATTGCATATGCCAGGCGTAAATCCGCCAGTAAAGCCGCCCGCAAGGCTCTTCAGGCGGCCCGCGATGGTTTAGGAAATCCCAAGCAGTTTTTTGGATTGTTATACAGCGGTGTCGTGGGATTTATATCCGATAAGCTTAACGTAAGCGCCTCCGGGCTCACCAATGAAGATATGATTCGGCTGTTGAAGCAAACCGGAAAATGCGATGATATAATCGATGAATTCGCCGGTTTCCTCCACGATTGTGATGCCGGCCGTTTTTCGCCTGTGGAGCCAAAAGCGGAAAAAATGAAAGCTGATTACGAAAGAGCTGAACAGCTGCTTTCCGCTTTAGACCGGAGCCTCAAATGAATAAAAAAACGATTCTAATTATTATTCTGATTTTATTATCGCGCGGATTGAGGGCGGCATCCGATAATGATATTTGGAACGAAGCCAACGCCGCTTACGATCGGGCCGATTATGTTGCCGCCGCCGATTATTACACGTCTTATCTTGAACGCGGACATCTGCTGCCGGAGGTTTATTATAACCTCGGTAATGCCTATTTCAAACAGGGTAAGCTCGGATTGGCCATAGCGTCATATCGTCATAGCCTGAAACTCGATCCCTCGTTCAGAGCTGCCCGCGAGAATCTCGTTTTTGCCAGGTCCTACACGGTCGACAAGGTCGAAGAAAAACCTCGCGGGTTTTTGGTTGATATTTGGTATAATTTCGCCACCCTTTTGTCTCCGCAGGCCTATTTTATATTATCCATCTTTTTTTACTGGCTGCTTTGCGCCGCCTTAACCATGTTGATGCTTAAATATGGCAAACGGGAATTAGTGATTTATCTTGTAATAATCGCCGCTTTTATGTTTATATTAAGCGCGGCGGTTACCCGTTTCGCGATTAACGAGGAGCGAGGCGCAAATTGGGGTGTGGTGACCGTTCCTGCGGTCGATTTGAGAGATGGTCCCGGCGAGGATTTCGAGAAAATATTCACCGGCCACGAGGGTTTGGAGTTCAAAATTATCTCCAAACGTCAGAATTATTGCCTTGTGGAATTGGCCAGCGGTTTGAAAGGATGGATACCCAGGGAGAGCCTGACGGAGATTTAGATTGTCGTTTTTAAAACGGAAACGGTTCTGGGCCGCTATCTTGGCGGTCATTTTATCGGTTTATCTGTTTCGCGATTTTGATTTCGAAAGAGTCTGGAATATAATAAAAAGCATTAACTTCTGGTATCTGATTCCGCTCTCGATTCTTGAGTTTGTAATTGCTTTCGTACGTTCCCAGCGCTGGAGATATATCATTGATCCGGGTAAAAAAATCGGCACCTTGAATATATTTTCCACTTTTTCAATCGGCATGATGATGAACCTATTGATGCCCGCTCTAACCGGCCAGGTCGCCCGCGTATTTTTACTTTCCAAAAGAGAAGACATTAAAAAAACCACCGCTTTTTCCTCCATAGTACTGGAAGTGCTTTTTGATGCTTTAGTGTTGATGGTTCTTTTAATGATTGTATCGCTGTTTTATGCATTCCCCGACTATGTGCGAAGCTGGGAAATTATCGGCGGAATAATTATATTGATTGTGTCTATAGCCCTTTATCGGATGTCGCGATTCCATCGCAAGGCCACGCTTTTCATGGCGATGCGGAAATTCAAACCGGCTCAGGATTTCACAGGCCGAATGAACGATATTAAAAACAGCTTTATATCGGGCTTGGCGATGCTTCGTAGTTCACGACATTTGTTATATGTCGCCGGATTAACTTTTCTGTCGTGGGTGTTACAAGCGATGATGGTGTATCTTTTAATTGTCGCCTTTGGACTTGGAATCACGCTCTGGGGCGCGATGGTCATTATGGTCATTAACACCGTGATGGTCATGATAGTGGTCACGCCGGTGAATATCGGCACTTTCCAACTCGCCTGCGTATTCGCTCTGTCTATGTTCGATGTCGACAAGCAGACGGCTCTCAGTTTTTCGATATTGCTTCACTTTTTCAGCTACTTGCCGCCTTTGATTCTGGGATGGTATTTCTCGTTCCACGAGGGCTTGAGTTTCAAGAAGCTGCTTTCCCAAAAGCAAAAAACCGATGATGACGCTTTCCCCGACGAAATCCAAATAGATGGGATACCGCAAAAGTGATTTATCTTTAAAAATTTTTCCGATGAAAGATACCCGATTGCCTACTGATTCTCTATCCAGCTCGGTAACGCGCTTATTCCATTTATGACCGCGAATGCCTTTTCGGGGAATTTGGTATAATCATATTTGCCACTTTTTAGTAACACGCCTTTAATTCCGCATCGGGATGCTCCAACTATATCGCTTTGATAATCATCGCCCACCATTATCGTATGCTCCGGTGCGATTCCGGTATCTGCTAACGCCATTCGAAAAAAAAGCTCAGCCGGCTTGCCAAAAGAATGCAGGCACTTTTTCCCTGAACCATATTCCAACGCCGCCACGAACGAGCCGTTGTCTAATCGATTTCCATCCGATGCCAGCCAGTAGGGATTTTGTTGAAAGGCGGTTAGCGTCGCCCCATTCATTAACGCCCTCAAAGCCTTATTCATGGCGTTTACGTCCCATTCATCCCCCATATCGCCAACTAACACAAAATCCGCCGATTCATTGTAAACTAGCGGGATATCGCCTAAATCTTCTATCTGGCTCGAATGAACCAGCGGCAAAATTCCCGTTTTCGGCG
>JAAYTW010000130.1 GCA_012517955.1 Candidatus Zixiibacteriota bacterium
GCTGATTACGTCAAAATTATCTGTAAAAGCGTTATTTAGCAGGGACAAAACAAACCTTATCCCTACGCAGTAAGAGTTACTTAAGCAACAGCATTTTCCGGGTTACGCTATTACCGGCATTCGAAAGCCGATAGAAATACATCCCGGAGGCGAAACTATCGGCGTTCCAGGTCATTTCATATTTTCCCACAGGCAGGTCTTTATCCATGAGCGATTCGACTTTGCGTCCGGCGATATCGAAAACATCCAGCGTCACTCTGCCGGGTCGGTCGATTGTGAATGCTATCTTAGTCCTCGAATTGAAAGGATTGGGATAAACGTTCGGCAAACCGAACGAAATCGGCGGTTGCTCATTGTCGATAATACCGTTTAATTGCGGACCGTAGTATACTATTTCGATATCTTGACTCGATTCGCCGCCGATAGGCGCATCGAAAACCAGAACTCCATACTCTCCTATTACATCGGATAAAACCGGTTGTGTAACCGATGGGTAGGTCGCCAGAAGTTGAGTTTCAAATGAACCGGATAAGTTATTCGACAAATATACATTACCGTTATAGATATTTCCGCTGATACCGCAACTGGCGATATATAATTGATGACCCGGTCGATATAAGATGCTGGCGTTGCTCGCGGAATAGGCTCCGGTGACAAGTTCGGGCGCGGTCCAGGCGCCGGAACTATGAGCACGGACCATATAATATACATGGCTCGGCATCCCCCAACCGTCGTTGCCCGAAATTGCCACGTAAATATCGCCGAGGTCGTTCGCCATCGCGCTGACAGAATAATCATCGGCATTAGGCGTTTCCAAATATTCGATAATCCAACTGCTATCCTGATGGGTTTTATAGGCGTGATGGATATTGTAGGCACTGTTATTCAAACCGCGATAGAATATGTGAGGTGAATTTTCGTATACGACAATAAACGGCCGGGCGCCTCCGCCGAACTGCCCAAGTTCCGAATCTTCGATTATTTCGGAAAATATAGTATCCCCTTCGCCGTGGGCATAAGCAATTTTATAGGAAACATGGTCATAGGTTATCCAAGCATAGTGCGGCGAATTATATCCGTAGTCAATTGAAGGAGACATATCACCGTTTGTGAAATCTGATATATTTTGGAATTCCCATTCTCCAGGAGGGATATCGTTTACGCAGACCCAAATATCGCCGTCGCGCTCATAAGCAACCGCCACTTCTGAATATTCATCCCCCATGATGCTTGCCACAACCGGGTTATGGATATTATTTCCGGAATCGGCGATAATTTCCGGAGAAAACCCCGCCAGCATATCATAGAAACGATAACACAGCTGAACGCGGCCGGTGTTTAGATTTTTGGCATAAACCAGATGAAATTGCTCATAACCGTTTACAGCGATTGCCTGAGGAGATAACTTATCTTCAAAGTTATCATTTGTTATTGTATCCCAAACCGCCTGATTGAATTGCGCCGAAGCCAGGGAAAATACCAGCGCGACAAAAAGCACACTGACGATTTGCCTCATCAACATACTCAAAAATTCCTCCGTTTTTTATGCAAGAATTATGATTTCAATGATAATTATAATAAGGATAATAGATATGTCAAGTTATTTTATTGTTTTTGACATTATATGCAAATCCCCCTATAATGTCCGAAGGAAGAATAAAATGGTCATGTTTATTCTCTGGATGATTTTATTTGTACTCTGCTGGCCGATAGCGATACTGGCATTAATTTTATTTCCAATCGTGTGGCTGATATCGCTCCCGTTTAGAATCGTGGGAATCGCGGTCGGCGGTGTGCTGGAGCTTCTGAAAGCGATAATCTTTCTACCATCAAGAATACTTCGGGACAGGCAATAAAAAAGCCGCCCTTTATCAGGCGGCCATCTCGATTCAGTATTCGTTTTTTATTTTAATAAAGTTATCATCTTAGATATGGATTCGTTATCGACAACCAATCGACAAAAATAAATTCCGCTCGGTTGGTGGGAGGCGTTCCAGACAATATCATATTTTCCCGCCTCGCTGACACCATCAAATAGATTAGCCACCTTTTTCCCTTGAATATCGAATATGTCGAGCGCCACCCGGCCGGATTGGGGGATTTCATAATGAATAGTGGTTTTCGGATTAAAAGGATTTGGATAATTGTTTATTACAGCGATTTTAGTGGGTAAGCTTAGTTCATCATCAATCGCCGATGTCATTTCGGAGGCAGTTAGAATTAAATCTGTATTAGCGCCGCCGGTCAGGCCCTGATGACCGGCAAGGTATAATTTTACTTCGCCCGTGCCCGCCGCCGGCGCGGTCCAAAAAAATGAGGCGTTGTCGAGATTGGACGCGGAAAGATGAACGCCGTTTGATTCGACAAATGTATTATATGTCGCGGTGTTTGTGCCGGCCGTTATTATACCGGCGTTCTGAGTTCCGGTGCCAATACGGACGCTTCCGTTGAATTGCCTTATGGTCGAACCCCCATTGTGACCAATCGAAATAGTATATGTCTGCCCCGGCGTATATTGAGTCGGGAAACCATCGACGATGATTGTCCCGCCAGTCGTACCATGGCAGGAAGAGGCACACCGACCAGCCGTTCCCGGGGCACCGGAATAACCGATATAATTGGTACGGCCGAATGCCGCCATGGGCAGGCTTAAAAACACGGCAATTGTTATTATTTTTCCAAACATGATTTTCATCGACATTCTCTTCCTCTCTAACGATGTTAAGCGGCTTAATCCTATATTTTATCTTTCTATTAAAACAGAAATAGAGGTGCTTGAGTTTCCTGAAAATCGTTCAATAATTAATTCATCGCCAACCCCCGATTGAATTCGGTGGGGCGGCCGCTGCCCATTCGAATTATTGGGTATTGCGGTCTAAAAACGGGCAACTATCTTTGTATTATTTGGCTTTGAATCTGAAAATAACAACAGCTTATGGATGGGGAATACCATCAACCGGGCGAATAAAATATCAACGGGTTTGCTTCTTTATTTGAAAAGACTGGCGGCGATAACGATTCCGGCAATGATAATGGCCATAACCAAAACGACAACCGGCCCGACATAATTCGGGTTCATTCCCACGTAAGCGCGATAAGGATCGATTCCTTGATAGCCGCTCGCGCCGCGCATGCTGGTTCTCCGCTTAAAGCGGATTCGGTAGTCATCGAATTTTTCCAGCATCTCCCACCCGGCGCGGGCTTCCTCCTGGCATAATTTTTGAATCGCCTCCTGATTTCTGAATTTTCCACTGCCGGACCGAACTATTTTAAATTCCCATCCTTCGAGATCGTCGGAGCTGTATTTAGCCATTTCTTCTTCCTCTTTTCTCTGTTGAGCGATACGGGCGGCCGCGACATGCGAGGCGGTTGAAGGAATATAAACCACAATTGACCCCTTTCATCGTAACTGCTGACTTTATATACGATGGAATAGACGAAAAGGGCAAATAATAATTCGTTTATATGAAAATAAATCTGTTATTTGAGCGGCGGATAAATCATGGTCGGAAGGCCGATTACGGCGGCGCGATACAAAGTAACAGCAGCATCAGGAGTCATCTTAATCGTCAAGTTGACTTCGCCGAAAGGCTTATCAAGCGCTTGTTTTATCTGTTCGATTGTTTTTTTGAACGGTTCCATTTTATATGCGGGAACAATGTCGGTTCTAACATCGAGGCTCAAACCGTCGGCCCAGGTTAATTGGAAATGCGCGGGGACTTCCCGCTGAAGCAAGGCGGGGTTAAGATTCATCGCCTCGCCGACGATTGCCAGAATGGAATCAGGCGTTTTTTTGTTGGCCTCAAACAAAAACTTTCCGACAATATGCCTCATCAATTGATGGTCTTTCGTCTCGAAAGTCTCGGCGAACCGTTTGAAAACCGATGAATCCGGCTCGACCAAAGAAATCGGTTCGCTCCAGACCGTGGCGCCTTTCAATTTAAAAGCCAGGACATTGCGACGGAAATCAATCACAAAATAAAGCTTTTCCGATTGCGCCAGATATATTTCGGTTTGCAGTTGTCGATATTCGATTTCGCCCCGAACGCGGTCGAAAGCAGCTTGCCCCTCCCCTTTTTTCGTTTTAGTATCAACCGGTTTGTTTTTGGGAGCTGGTATAACCGGGGACACCACCAGGAATATCAAACCAATTATTATTAAAAACCGTTTAATCATATCAGAATATATATAATGGGGTGCCGATTGGCGTTTTTTCATAAATAAATTTAAGGTCGTCCGACCCAAGGCGAACGCAACCGTGCGTAACGCTGACCCCCAACAGCCTCTCATAAATCGTGCCATGAATAAAATAGCCGTCACCGAACCCCAGGGCGTATTCGCCGAGCATTTCAGGGTCCAATCGTTCACTTTCATTTTTCGGAATCGGCTCATTTTCCTCGATAAAGGCCCAGTCGGGTTTTCGCCACCATGGTTGGGCTATTTTGCTGCTAATCTTGAATATGCCGCGAGGAGTATCGAAAACCCAGCGACGACCGGAAACGCTGTCTATAAGTTCACCGCCGGAACCGGTTGAGCAAGTGCCCTGGAAAATCACCGAATCCTCTGTTCTCAAACTCAAGATATTGGAATGGGTGTTAATTACCATATACCTGCCCTTCGGTTTCAATTTCGAAAGGGCCAAACGGGCGTTGGCGATTTCCTTTTGGGCCAGCTTGTTGTCTTCCGGCAACGGTTTCAGCTCTATACCGGTCTCTTGATATTTGGGCCGAACCAATCTATAGGTAACAAAAGCTCCGACTAAAACCACGATAATCGGAACGATTATTTTTAAGGCTGTCTTCATGGCCAAAGGTCCGATCTCCGAACTATAGTAACAGGGGCGCCGACTCCCACTTTTTCCACAATTTCATCCATGGCGCGATTGGTAACCGCGACGCATCCTTCAGTCCAATCTTCATGGCGTCCACCCTCGCCATGAACCTCGATTAATTTTCCGATGCCGGCTTTTGAGGATATAATCCCCTTAGCTTTATTATGAGCGAAACGGCGCCTATCGGTTTCGTTAGGATAATTTATGAGAAGGGCTTTATAATACTTGCTTTGCCCATTTCGTTTGACCTGGGTTACATAATACCTGCCCTCCGGGGTGGCCCCGTCGCCGGCGAAAAGTTTCTGCTGCGAAGAGTTATAACCGAGATCGCAGTCATACGTTTTAACCAGGTTCCCGGCATAAATCAAATATGTCTTGTGGGCGATTTTATCGACAATCAGGCCGTAACAGTTTTTGGCTCGGGTCTCATCCAAGGTTTCTTTCACCCAGTTACGCCAAACTTTGATCTTAGAGGCGGTATCATCAACATATTCATCGATAGCCGAACTTAACCATCCAAGGTGATAACGGGCCTTGGCGAACTCTTTTCTAGCCTCCTCATATTCCCCTTTGTTCGCGAGTTGTTCCCCGATTTGCGTCGCCTGTTGGGCAAAAGTCCAGTATTTGATTGCATTCCTGATGACCAGAGATCCATTGAGTGAATTATTATATTCTACCAGCTCCTGCTTAAGCTGAGTCAATTCAAAGCGTGACAATGAATCAAGATAATGTATTATAGAATCGGTTTCAGCGACCGCTTTCAGAGCGGTTTCGGAAGCCAGCGCCAGCAAGGAATCTGCTTTACGATAATCGCGAAAAGGCGCGAACTTGCCGTTCTGACGCGCCATCTCCATCCACCCCGCTTTCATAATATTTTCCGCCTCTCGATATCGCGTTTCCGAATAGCGAAGCGAGCCGGCATTTAAGGCATTTTCGAGGTCTTTTTTTGCCTTTTCAAGCCTCCACACAGGGGCCTTTTCGCATCCCCCACCCATAAATATACATAGCATTATAATCAAGAACAATATTATTGGTCTTATATTTCCCCTCATCGCCTCATATCCCTAAAATCAGGTCAAAATTAGTAAAGGGGGCCGCCTATGAAGCGGTCCCCTTCAAAATCGACTAGAAGACAAGTGAAAAATTACTTGCCGGCCTTTTTGGCTTTAGCCGCTTCAATCTGAGCCATGATTTCGTTAGCCTGAGAAACCACGGTCGCCAATTTATTTTTAGCTACCATGTATTTGCCGGCCGCGAAATCGTTCTGCGCATCCGTGAAACTTGAGGTTACACCAGCAAGCGAGTTTTCCAACAGGGCGATATCAGCCTTGTTGCCTTTGCCGCGGGGAGCCTTTTTCAAAGCGGTGGTAACGGAATCGACCAGCGCCTGGACTTCTTTAATCTTGGCTTCGACTTCGACTCTGACTTTCTCTTTTTCGGTGGCAGCATCAGCGGCGGCCTTTTGAGCTAAAGCATCGGCGCTGATATAAAGAGCTTTGGCTTTGCTATAGCTTCTGAACAAGGCGAATTTGCCGTCAGCTTCGGTTTTGGCGGCATTAGCGGCGTTAAGAGTATCCATGGCCACCTGGAAAGACGCCGGAGCGTAAGTTTCGGCTTCAGCCATTCTGGCGGCATCGATAGCCGACGTCGCTTTTTGAATTTCAGCCTCCGGCGGCTTAGCGCAACCGACGAAAACCAACAAGGCAAGAGCAACCATCACCAACGCGACACGTTTAAGCATTTTGAAGATCCTTTCTGTTCAGTAATTACTGAACCCTAAAAAAAATGACATGATTGAGGATTTATCCTTTGTCATGTCGCCTTTGATTTAATGTATTGTTTGTTTTCTATTACAAGCCGACCAAACACATCAATATTCGGCTATTTTATCCAACTTCTTTCCTAAAAACCCTGCCGATGTAAAACAGCCCACACACTCTTTCTTGCGCAAAATACAGGGTTGTTTATAATATCGGCCCCGGTTATTGTCAAGTATTTTTTAAATATTTTTTCGCTGAAAATTGACCCATCCAACAAAAACGCTAAGATACGGTATGGCGCCATCGAGTATCCAAGCCTTAATTTCCTCAAAAATCAAACCCGTCGAATCAACCGAGGCCAACCGACGGGTTATCGACTTCTAATCTATTAAGGTTAACACGACGCCAGTCGTTTACTGGCTAAATAATTACCAGCTTCTGCGACCGCCGCCTCCACCGCCTCTTCTTTCCCTGTTGCCGCCCCGGCCGCCCTGTTCGCGCGGGCGCGCCTCGTTGACCTTTAGAGTACGGCCATTCAGCTCTTTGCCGTCAAGCCCGGATATCGCCGCTGCGGCTTCTTCCTTTGAGCCCATTTCAACAAAGCCATACCCCTTCGAATCGCCGCTGAACTTGTCTTTAACGATTCTTACACTTGCAACCTGACCGAATTGCTCGAAAGTCGATTTTAATTCATCTTCGGTCGTCTGATAAGACAAGTTGCCTACATAGATGTCCATTTGATTCCTTTTTTTAGGTTACCTTTCTGTGAACGCATTTATATTTAAAACTCCCTTTTATTACAAGATACCCATCAATGCTCTATTTTTTAAGCTGGGGAAATTATTTACTGAAAACGCAGGCGCTAAACTATTCCTTCTAAAGTCTCAATCTTAGTATATTATATATACATATTATCGGATTTGTCAACAATTTCTTGAAATTTCAAAAAAATATTTTATCGTCGCCTGGAGCATATTAGCCAATATGGTCCATAAATATCTTGCGGTTCAGGCGACTATTTTAAGTTTTGGCCTTGCCAAGAAAGGGCTATTGATATATTATCGTACAAAATATACTGGGTTTTTTGCCAAGCTATAAAACGAGAAGAGGCTTAGAAAGGTTGCCCGATGGATAACAAAGAAAGCATGTTAGCAAAAGCTAACCAGCCCGCTGTTGAAGCCATGAAGCTTCATCCATTCTACAAGGGGAAAATCGAGGTCGTTCCGAAAGTCTGTATCCGCGATTTATCCGATTTCGCTATCTGGTACACGCCCGGAGTGGCCAAACCCTGCCTGGATATCCGCGACCATCCCGAAATGGTATATGAACATACCAACAAAGCAAACACGGTCGCGGTTGTCTCGGACGGCACCCGCGTTCTTGGGCTCGGCGATATAGGGCCGGCCGCAGGTTTACCCGTGATGGAGGGCAAGGCGTTGTTGTTTAAATATCTGGGCGGCGTCGACGTATTCCCGTTGATGCTCGACACCAAAGACCCCGATAAAATCATAGAAACGGTGCTGCTGCTTCAACCCTGCCTCGGCGGCGTAAACCTTGAAGATATATCCCAGCCGAAGTGTTTTAAAGTTCTTGACGAACTGCGCGAAAAAGCGACAATCCCGGTATGGCATGACGACCAGCAAGGCACGGCCACCGTGACGGTGGCTGGATTTATCAACGCCCTGCGAATAGTCAATAAGAAAATTCAGGATGTCAAAGTGGCCATGATAGGAGCCGGCGCATCAAACTATAGAATAGCCAAACTGCTTATGGCCGCCGGCGTTACCCCGACAAATATCGTGATGACCGACACTAAAGGAATCCTTTATAAAGATAGAGAAGACAGAAAAGAGCTTCAGGAAAAATATAAGGAAAAATGGGATATCTGCGTCAATACCAACGGCGGTAATCTGCGAGGCGGTATACCTGAAGCGATGAAAGGGGCCGACGCCGTGATTGCTTTGTCAACGCCGGGTCCCGGTATAATTAAAAAAGAATGGGTCAAAACCATGACGCCCGGCGCAATCGTATTCGCCTGCGCCAATCCAACCCCGGAAATATGGCCGTGGGAGGCCAAAGAAGCGGGCGCAATGGTCGTGGCGACAGGTCGTTCAGATTTTCCCAATCAAGTGAACAATTCGTTGGGTTTCCCAGGTATATTCCGCGGAACCCTTGATGTACAGGCAAAAACCATTACGGACGAAATGTGTATCGCCGCCGCCATGGAATTGGCCCAATTGGCGGTCGATAGAGGCCTTGATGAGAATCACCTTCTGCCTACGATGGACGATTGGGAGGTGTTCCCGCGCGAGGCGATGGCGGTCGGCTTGAAAGCAATCGAACAGGGAATCGCCAGAAAGATACTTTCCAAAGACCAGATATATAAATCTGCCGTCGCCAAAATTTCCCGCGCCAGAGGATTAACGCGCACCATGATGGACACCGGATATATCCAGATTCCCAATAAATATGTTATAATGGGCGATTAAGAACTCGATATATGGCGCATTTCGGGGATACGCGAGATCGTATCCCCTTTTTTTATTCATCAAGGTAACAAAATCCGTTTGCGGAACAAGCGATTCCATATTATCGTTAAGCTACTTGAAATAACCAAAGCGTTTAGGAATAACGATGCCCGATACCAGGCGGAAAAAAGAAAAAGGATTGATAATAGTCTATACCGGCGACGGCAAAGGCAAAACGACCGCGGCGTTGGGGCTGTGCGTTCGGGCATGCGGCTACGATTTGAAAACGGCGATTGTGCAGTTTGTCAAAGGAAGCTGGCATTATGGAGAATTGGATGGTATTAAACGACTTGGGCCTAATGTGGAATTAATCCGCGTGGGCAAAGGTTTCGTGGGCATAATCGACGATAAATTGCCAAGGGCCGAACATGAAAAAGCTGCTAAGGAAGCGCTCGAGTTGGTCAATGAGCTGATTCATTCGGAAAAATACGATATTATTATTTTGGACGAATTGAATGTGGCGGTATCCTTGGGACTGATAAAAATCGATGACATATTAAAAATATTGGCCGATAGACCCGCTGCTCTGGATATAATAATCACCGGCAGAAACGCCCATGAGAAACTGATTGAAGCGGCGGATCTGGCGACCGAAATGAAAGAGATTAAGCATCCCTATCGGAAAGGGATTCTGGCAAAACAGGGAATAGACTATTAGCAATAGGACAAGAGGATATTATGAAAGACTATGATGTCATCATCGTGGGAGCCGGACCGGGAGGATTGACCGCCGGAATGTACGCGTCAAGAGGAAATTTGAACACGATAAGCATCGAAAAGATGATGCCAGGAGGACAAATAGCCAATACCCATCTGGTGGAAGATTATCCGGGATTCGAATCGATATCCGGCCCGGAACTAGCGCAAAAAATGGAAGCGCACGCCCGCAAGTTCGGATTGAAAATCGAAAACGACATCGTCAACAAAATAAAACCCGACGGCAGATACTGGATTGTGGAAGGGGACAGCGA
>JAAYTW010000131.1 GCA_012517955.1 Candidatus Zixiibacteriota bacterium
AAATTTTCGTTTGATTGGCGTCACCGTTTTAATCAAGAATTTTTCAAAAATCTTTAATTAAATCTAAATCATTAAAAATCAAGGCCGATAGAATTTATGTAAACCTTCAAGGAGGACCTAATGCCAACGAAGACTCGTCGTAGAGTGACTAAAACCAGAAAGACGACAAGGGCTAAAAAGACCTCGCGTCGCAGACGCTAATTCTGGTAAATCGGAACGTTAAAAGGCTCGATACGATTCGGGCCTTTTTTCTTTGGGTAATTCTCAGACGTCGGGGCATGAACATATTACTTTAACTTCATAACTCTGGAGATACGGTTGCGTTCACGGGCACAAATCTTATAGAGCAAATCGGCGATAGAACGCAGCAACGGCAGCGAGAGCATTTTCCCAAGTATATTCCAGGGGCGTTTAATCTGGCTTAATATCTGGCCGATAGCGGCCGCCCCTTTAAATGAATGGCCGATACTGTCGATAAAAATTATCGTATCCGGCAGGCCCTTTGGTGGCGAATGAGGCAAATAATCATCCGGGTCGGCATCGCGTCGGGCGATAAATTCGAAAAGCGAAGAACCCCCTTTCTTTTCGGTCGATTTGCGAAAAGTCCGACACAACCCGCAATTATCATCATAAATTATTTTGCCCTTGAGCTTAATTTCCGGCAACATTTTTTATTCTTCTGGTGCCCCAGCCTTCCATCTTATCGTCTGTAATTTAAAAAGGCTCCGCCGCCATTTTGCAGAGGAGCCTGTAATTCGTTTTAGAATTCTAACCGTTGTAAAATAACCGGCCTATTTCAGAACGAATTTCTTATATCGCTCGTTGATTCTTCCCCAATGCAGGTTGGCAAAAAAGTTATCGATATATTTGGCGCGTCCCGGACCATCCTTGTGATAATAGGCGTGCTCGAAAACATCCAGACTGATAAGCGGCACCGCGCCCCATATGGCGCCGTAGTGATGCTCATCCACGAGCACATTCAATAAACGGCCGCTGTACAGCCGATCAAACGCCAGTACCGCCCATCCGGATAATTTGGCCGAAATCGCTGTGGCTTTCATATCGGCTTTCCAGTTATCGAGACTTCCGAATTCTTTTTCGATGGCCTTGACGACATCCGGACCCCTTGAGGGGTCACCGTCGCCGCCTAAAACCTCCCAGTAAACATCGTGAAGCAGCGCGCCGCCGTGATTCCAGGTCAATCGGCGCTTAAGCTCGCCGAATTCAGACCAATTGCCGTTGGCGGCTGATTTATCCGCTTTTTCCAGGCCGGCTTCGATTTTATTAAGAAAAGTAACGTACCCTTTATGATGGGTGTTATAATGCCAATCGGTTGTTTCGGGTGATATCACGTCTTTTAAAAGCTGTTTGGCTTCCTCATCTGAGTACGGCCGCGGGTTAAATTTCCATTCGA
This sequence comes from Candidatus Zixiibacteriota bacterium, assembly GCA_012517955.1. Taxonomy (GTDB): domain Bacteria; phylum Zixibacteria; class MSB-5A5; order UBA10806; family 4484-95; genus JAAYTW01. The sequence continues at coordinate 1,415 of JAAYTW010000131.1, forward strand.
ATGCCATATTATCTCCTTAGGTTATCAGGCCCGTTCATCTTAATCTTTACTCGTTCGCTTCGGGCTTATTATTTTCACAATTAGTAACATTCACCGCCAATTAATAGTTCCCCCCGCAAATAATAAACCATATTATTTTACCATTCCAAACTAAACCCAATGGATGGTAAGATGCCTATAGATGAAGAATTTTCCGTTTCGCCTGTCCGTTCGTTGTAAGAGGGAATATCTACCGCTTTTCGATTATAGATATTCTGAATATCTATATATGAAATTATCCCCCAACCGACTCTATTGAATCGGCGTTCGACACGGATATCAAGGCTGTGATTAGCTCTCAATCTTATACTATTATATAAATCTGCCGATTGGGTGCCGTCAGGGTTATAGGGGGTATAAGGCCTTCCGGACGCGTACCTGAACTTGCCGCTGACCTCCCAACGTTCGTTGAATATATATCCGCCGCCCACATTGAATATCCAGCGCTGGTCATAGCTTCCAGGGCGCATCTGACCATCAATACCGGCAAACTTAGATTCATTATAACCAAGACTGAACGTCCCATAACAGGGAATCTGCGAAAGCTTTTTTTGAATAAATAATTCCAAGCCTTTGGCTCTTCCCTTTCCCCCACTGGTCAATGGATCAATACCAAAAGCCGCGAATCCTTCCTGGGCCCCGCCATAACCGGCGCCGGTATTGGCCAGAACCAAATAGGGACGACTCAGGCTGGCGGGATAATCATAGTATTTCTTGAAGTAAGCCTCCAAGGTAAGCTTTGTGTCGGTGCGGAAAATATATTCAAGCCCGGCCACAATTTGATTGGCCGTCACAAATTTCAGTTTCCGATTTTCTGAATTAGCCACAAGCCAAATATACGATGGCGTTTGGCGATATTGGCCGAGGCTGAGATTTATATTGAACTTATCCGTGACAATGTAAGTGGTCGACAATCGGGGTGAATAGACGTGGCGATATTTAATTAAATCGAAATAATCATAACGCAAACCAATGGTTGTTTTAAGTGACCCGAAATTTCGAGCAACCTGTACAAAACCACCGCCGCGAGTCGCCTCAGATTTAAAGTAATTATCGAGCGAAAGGGAATCGCCGTAACTTGTAACGTACGGGCGCAAAAATAAGTCAGCATCGACATTGACATGAACAATCTCGCCGCCAAAAGAGAGTTCCGTGTTTTTGGATGGATTGAAATTTAGAGTTCCATTGAGGCGGGTTTCATTTTCTACGGAGTTATTGCTGAAAACAGGCTGCAACAGTGAATCGGCCTGCTTATACTCAAATTCCGATGTATTTTGGCTTAGAGCAACATCGGAATAACCCCAGCCAAAAAGATGTTTCCAGGTAACTCCCGCCACATATTGATTCTGATTGCTGGCCAATATTTTTGAATTATCAAATCTCTTATCAGGCGTATCGTTAAAAAGCCTGACATTATCAATTGCCCCGATTGTTAAAAATGAGAAGCGGTTGTTTCTGCCGGCGGTATAATTTGCTTTGCCGAGAAAATCCCAGTATTCAGGAACAAAAGCAAAGCCGGCTGCTTTGAAAATTAAATCAAGGTAACTGCGCCTGACCGATAAAAGGTACGTTCCATTGTCGGCGAACGGCCCCTCGCCGTTTAAACCAAACTGGGTGGCCGAAACGGTTGCCTTGCCGCCGAATTTGTCGGACCGCCCGTTACGCAAGTCTATATCGAGCACCTATGATATCCGGTTTCCGTAGCGAGCGCCGAATCCGCCGGTTGAAAAAGAAGTGGCATCGACATAATCTAAATTTACGAAACTTAGTGGACCCCCTGAGGCCCCTTGCGTCCCAAAATGATTGAAATTGGCAAGAACTATATTATCGACGAGATAAAGATTTTCGGAGGGGGCTCCTCCCCTTACGATTAAATCGTTGCGGCCGGGTAACGCTTGGGCCACACCCGGCAAAATCGAAATAGCCCGCACAACATCTTCAAAAGCCCCTGGCAGACGTCGTATTTCCTCGTTCGATTGAACTTGCGTGGATATTTTTGAATCGGTGGTTCTGTCAAAATAATCAGGAATAACTATAAGCCCTTGGGTTTGAATGGGGGACTCGTAAAGGGAGATATTTATTTCAGTCGGATGAATCGAATTGACTACGACATCGGTGCGCGTTGCCGGAAGATATCCGAGAAGTTGCACTTTTATAATATGAATACCAACCGGCACATTTGTTATTTTATAAGTACCGTCGATATTACTGGATGTCCCACGTGGGGTTCCATCAACCATTATTGACGCCCCCGGAAGAGGCTCTCCAGTCGCGGCGCTGGTTATTTTACCGGTAATAGTACCGTTAATGGTTTCGGAAAATAATGGATTCGCCAGTATTAAAATTACTGACAATATCAAGTAGATTAAACGATTCATGTCCTGACACAACTTCTATAACCCAATTACCCGATTCAGCCCTAGGCAATTTCGTTAATACCGTTAAATATCACGCCCAGGGCCTGTTTCAAATCAGGATATTTAAACTTAAAACCATGCTCACGAAGTTTCCGAGAAATCGCCCGCTGTCCGGTAAGAAGTATCTCCGACATTTCCCCCAGCATGGTTTTCAACACAAAATCTGGTACTGCAGCCCAAGAAGGCCGCCCCAGCATTTTAGCCAGAACAGAACAAAATTCCCGCATTGTAACCGGTTCGGGGGAGGTTATATTAACCGGCCCCCGGATATTATCGTTGGCGATAATCGTCGCAATCGCCCTCACCGCATCTTCACGATGAATCCAACTGACCCATTGTTTTCCGCTTCCAGGTGGCCCGCCGGCGAATATTTTAAAAGGCAGCATCATTTTGGCCAGGGCTCCCCCGTTTTTATCGAGGACAATCCCAAATCGAAGCAGGGCCACCCTTGCCCCCGTTGATTCGGCTAACCTTGCCTGACTTTCCCAGCGTTCGCAGGTTTCCGCGAGAAAACCGTTGCCCCGCTTTCGTGATTCATCGACATCGTCTCCAGAAATATTTCCATAATAGCTGGCTGCGGAGGCGCTCAAAAAAACCCGAGGGCTATTGCCGTTTGTTGATATTGCTTTTACTATCGCCTTGGCTGAATCAATGCGGCTGTTTAATATCAGTTGTTTGGCGGAATCATTCCATCGTTTTATCCCAATAGGTTCGCCGGCCAGGTTGATTACGGCATCGGCTCCCGCAATTTTATGGCTCCAAGAACCAATGGTCTTACCGTCCCAAAACACTGGTTCAACCAGCCCCGGATTAGGATTATCATACTTTCCCGGAGTCCTGGTTAAGACCACAATCTGATTGTTTTCTTTTACTAAATGTTGGATTAAGGCTTTACCGATGAATCCGGTGCCTCCTGAAATCACTATTTTCAAATCATCCCTCAACAGTTGCGATACTTTTATGTGATTAACGGTCACTTTTGTTTTATGGTTCCATATACATAACCATGAATATTGGAAATGCCGCGCTAAATATAATTACATAATTTCAATCATAGTATCATTCGGTCTATAGCAAATCAAGGCTCGCGATTGATAGCTCAGCGGTCAAATTGGTCATATTTTGTATTTGACTGCGCCGCCCGAAAGTATTAATCTTGTAGTATGGTAAAAGCAACGTTTATTTTCGGAATCTTGGGGGTGCTGTTTTTAGGATGCGGCCCCAAAGAGACGCCCAAGCAGGTAACATTCGAATTTATTGGCGCGGTACTTGACGGCGATTCTACGGCGATTGCCAGATATCTTGATTTGGACGCGATGATCGCCAAGCGCATGAAAGAAATGCCCCCCGCCGATACGAGTCAGAATCCAGCCGAACTAAAGGCAATTCTTATGAAAAACCTTACCGGCGATGGCGGAACTCGGGCTTTCTGGCGCAATCAACGAATAGTGGTCAATCAAGAAACGATTAAAGGAGATTCGGCTCAAGTCGAAATGACCATGATTGACCAGACGACGGGAAGCACTGAGTATTCGATGATTTACCTGTATCGCCAAAATGGGCGCTGGCGAGTGTATTTTTATCTATGAAATTAATCGCTTCGCTGGGTGGAGCGCTTCTGGCGGCGATTTTATTATCGGCCATAGTTGACCTGTTTTACCCAACGCGCACGCTCCTGGCCATCCCGCTTCTGGCGATATTTTTCGTTATTTTTGCGGTATGTTTCGGTTACGCCACGGTTCCCGCCAATCTCAAGAAAAAAATCGCGGCGGTTCTTGTTATCGAAGGGATATCACTAATCGGAATGGCTGTCTATTTCTGGATTCAGAAGGGATTCGATACCGAATATTTATTCGGTCTGACCCTGGGGGCGGCCTGTATCATTATTATGATTTTATTGAACAATAAGAAAAATAGCTGATTCTGAACTTTCCCTATAAATATCGCAAAAATATAGACCCCGGCTTTGTGGGCTTTTCGCCGATGTAACAAACAATGTTTCAATAGTAAACATAATCATATTTCTGCCGAAAAAAATAATATCTCGCTAATACGGGAAGGCAGAAAAGATGATCCGAGAAAATACTCACCTATTGAGAAAACTATTGCTCGTAGCGGATATATGTCTGATTGCTTTCAGTTTTCAACTTTGCCTCGATGATTATCTTTTACTGGACCCCCGTCCCGTCCGTTTCGCTTTTTTCGATTGCTTTATGATTGTGGCGGCCGCAGTCTGGGGAGCAATTTTATGGAGCAACCCGCAATGTTACTCGTTCAGGGGTAAATCATCGTGGCAGGTTTACCGAGCAACTGCTTTGGCGTCTATCAAGAGCGCAGCGGTTCTATTAGCATTGTTGTTTTACTTTGACTTGCCGAATTTAAATCGAACGGATATCGCGGCGTTTTTATCAATAGGTTTTTTCTTGATAATCTTGGAACGGACGGCTCTTCACTGGCTATTGGAATATTATCGGAAAAAAGGGTACAATCAGCAAAACCTAATAATCGTTGGAAGCGGGAAGCAGGCTTTTATCTACGTTGATGCGATTTTAAATAACCCCCAATGGGGCGTGCGGCCAATCGGATTTATTGAGATTAAAGAAAAGCCTGACGCTCCCTTTACGACAAGGATGTGGAGCTACAAGGATATCCCTTGCTTGGGACGCCTGGAAGTTCTTCCATCGATTATTAAATCCCGCCAAGTTGATTGGGTTGTCTATACGCTCGACAAAGGAAATGTCGGATTAATTGAAGAATCGTTCATTACCTGCCATCAGATGGGAACCAAGACGGCCCTTCTGACCGATATTTTCCCCAGCGTAAAATCCCGCCGGAAAACTTATGAGTTCATGGACCATCTGATGCTTGTCTACGATCCAGGACCACCACAAAACATTTCATTATTGATTAAAGGATTGTTTGATAGAATCGCCGCCGGTATTGGGCTGACGATAATGGCTCCGGTTATGCTGCTTATTGCCGCCGCCATAAAACTAACGTCTAAGGGACCGGTGTTTTTCAAACAGGAAAGAATCGGATTAAACGGAAAACGTTTTACCATGTTGAAATTTAGGACTATGGTTCCGGATGCTGACAAATTAAAGGCGAGCCTACTTGATAAAAACGAGATGAGCGGTCCCGTATTTAAGATTAAAGACGATCCGCGAATCACTAAAATCGGAAAACTCCTGAGAAAAACATCAGCCGATGAACTGCCGCAACTTGTAAATGTTCTTAAAGGAGACATGTCGCTGGTTGGACCAAGGCCGCCGCTGGCGGAAGAAGTCAATCAATTTGACACCTGGCAACGCCGAAAACTTTCGGTCAGGCCCGGGTTAACCTGTTTGTGGCAAGTGCGAGGCCGTAACAATATCGATTTTCAGGAATGGATGAAAATGGATTTGGAATATATCGATAATTGGTCGCTCTGGCTCGATTTTCGTATCCTGGCCAGAACAATTCCCGCGGTGATTACCGGTAAGGGGGCGAAATAGGGCGTAAGCGAGATGGCCAACATTCTGGTCGTAGAAAATAATCGAGGCATAGTCGATTTGCTCGAAGAAATTCTGGCAAGCGGCGGCCACAGGGTAAGCGTTGCCTACAGCGGCATGCAGGCCTCCAGGCTTCTTAAAAAACGGCCGTTCGATGCGGCCTTTATCGATTTAGGATTGCCTGATATCGACGGCCTATCATTGATACGCGAACTCAAGGCCAACCATAACCCGGCGGTCCCAATAGTAATATCAGGCAGATCGGATATTGGCGCGGCCGTGGATTCTTTTCGGGCTGGGGCTTTCGATTACATATTAAAACCGTTTGACATTGACGATATCTTACGAGCGGTCAATGCGATACCCCCCAAAAGCGACAAGGCGGGCGGCGCTGAGATTGAATCACTGCCGCCAGATTATGATTTTAAAAATCGCGCGGTCAATGTTTTTCTTAATCATGTCATGGAACCAGCTCTGGTTTCATTGTCCTTTTTTATTAGTTTGGTAATCCAAAACACGGTTTTGCCATACCAGGCCCCAATCACCGTAAACGCAATAAAGACTTTCATTTTCTTATCGATTTGCGTTGGGTTTTGTTGGGGTTTTATAGCTCAGTATTACCGGAATGTTACAAAAATGCGTTCTCCGCTATTAAGCTACCTGTTTCGTCTGGGCGGAACTTATCTGCTTTTGGGCACAATCCTATTTTTCGTTTTTCCGATGGCAAATTGCCGGCCGGCCATGATTTGTGGATTTATAATCGGGTTGGCGCTTTTAGCCGTCACCCGATTGTTCATTATACCAAAACTAACGACCATCGCCAATTTGAGAAAAGAAGGAAGACGGCGGATTTTTATAGTGGGAAAAGGACCCCGGGCGGACGGTATGTACAACAATTTACAAAGGCATTTTGGAGAGAAGCAGGTAAAAAGAATTATGCCGGGCGAAACTATTGAGGAAAAAAGCTCAAAAAAGAGGTTGTCTAAGGGCGGGGCGGAATTGTATCTTGACGCCGGCTTGTTGGGCCACGACGAGATAAAACATCTGATAAATGATTTCGGCGGAGAACGGGGAATCGTAAATATCCAGGAAAGCAAGTCGGAAGACGAAAAGCGGTTTACAAGAGTATAGTATTTAATGCGTTTATATTATTATCCCTTGATTATTGTTATATTCGCCGTCAATTCATTGCCGGCTTATGTGATTCCAGTCGGACGAACTGATACCGACCCGATATACGAGTTTAATCGCGAACTTTATTTGCGGGGGTATGGCAATCCGCAGCGCGTTTTATTCGGCTGGTTGGATTATCCGAGTGTTCAGGGCGCTATCCAGTCGACAAATAACCTGAATAAAATCACTCAGCCCCTGTCTGACCTTTTACAAGGGTATCGAGTGACCAATCAATCGGCATCGCTGCATTTGACCATATCGCCCGAATACGCTTTTAGTAAAGACAGTAAAAAAATCTACTGGATGACATCGTCTCAATTGGACTATAGGGCATCGAACAATATTACCGCCCAAGTCGCCTATCGTTCGGATAGCCGACTGGTACATGATTCGGATTATACTGGCAAGCGATGGCTCAGCACGGCTGGTTACGCTGAAATGGCGCTCTTAAGTTATGCCGGCGAAAAGCTATCAATCGATTTGGGCAGGCAGCGGCACCTTTGGGGAATGGCCAACGGCGGCAACTCACTGATTTTGTCGTCGTGGGCAATGCCTCTTGATGGCATATCCGCATCATACCGGCTAAATCGCTATGTATCGATACACGCGATTGCCGCTTACCTATCGCGCTCGGCGACCGATTCCTTATCTCGGTGGGACGTCAATACCGTTAACCGATACTTCTCGGCTCACGCGCTAAGAATATCCCCTGCGCAATGGCTTGATATCGTATTCAAAGAATCGGTGGTCTACGGCGGCCCGGGACGCCGTTTCGAATTGCAATATGCTCTGCCTTTGCTAATTTACCACTTTGAACAGCTCAACGAAGGCAGCGATGATAATACCATGTTCGGGTTGGAAGCGGTTGTTCGTTATAAGAACCGGATAGCAGGTTTCTGCGAAATAATGCTAGATGATTATCAGATTGAAAATAAAACCCCATCCGATAGAGAGCCATCGATGTATGGCGTTTTGCTAGGAGGACTGCTGTTTGATTGGCCGGTAGAATCCAGTTACTGGGAAATCAATTACGATAGGGTTGCGAATTGGACCTATGACCAACTTTATGACCGCAACCGATATATCCATCAAAATCGGTCTTTGGGGTATTCATGGGGGCCCGACAATGATTTGATAAGGATCGCTTATAATTATCATATAAACAGCCGATTTCACTTTGGGGTTGAATTGTCAAAAAGGCGCCAAGGTGAGGGCAGGATCACCACCCCTTGGACAACTCCCTGGCTGGATAATCCAGACTATTCAGAGAAATTTCCATCCGGAGTGGTAAGAACGGAAAAAGGAGTCCGTTTTAAGTTAAAATATTTCGCCAAAAATATAATCCAAAGTAAGTTATCGGTGGAATATGCCGATATAGAAAACGATAGCAATATCATCGGTAACGATAAGGGATTATGGAAAGCCAATTGCGAAATAACATTCAACCTGCCCAATTTAAGCTGGAGGTTTGATCATGAATAGGTATTTACCAATATTAATTTTAACGGCGGCTTTCGTGTTATCATCCGTATGCTATGCCGGTATTGATAATCAGATTGGCGCTCGAGGACAGGGAATCGGATTATCGTTCAGCGCCCTGGCGGATGAACCATTTGGAGCGCTCTTTAACCCGGCCGGCATTGCTTTTAATAGGGGCTGGCAAACCCAGCTTCAGTACGCGAGACCGACCCGCTACGGATTCGCCATAGAAGACGAATCCCCTTATTGCGGCCTGGTCGGAGCCAATTACCATTTCGAAAAAATGGGAAACGTGGCGTTTAACTTCAATCAGGTCGGGTCAACCTCCAATCCGACGACAGTCACCACAACCAGCTCGGCCGCTCTTTCGTACGCGCGTATTTTAACTCCGGCTTTATCGGGTGGGGCCAGCGTGAAATATCTATTTGAAACAAATTTCGGCGAACGCAAAGCGTTCGATATGGACATAGGTTTTAGTTTTCGACCAAATGCCAACTATACGATTGCGGCAGTCGCCGAAAACGTTTTGAATGCCAAATATACTCCGGACTGGAATAATACCACCCAACATCTCTATCGCAATTTTAGAGTATCGGGCGGCTATTTCGTGCCATTGAACAACGTAACCGGCGCGATTCTGACCGGTTGGCAGCTCAATCAGGCAGGCGAAATTAAGACAGTATCGACATCGCTGGTCAACTTAGGCACGGAATGGTGGTTGGGAACAAATTCCAATATCACTTTAGGGATTCGCGGCGGCTACACCACCGGACAGTCTCTATTGAACGAACGCAAAGAAGATTACAGCCGCGTTCATGCCGGCCTATCCCTCAATTTCAATATGGCGGGCCGGGACCTTCGTATCGATTACGCGTTCAGGAATTATCCTTTCGAGGGCAACGATGAGTTGAACGCCGATCATGCGTTCTCTTTATCATATGGTTTTGGCGGAGTGCCGAGTTATGGTAAACAACGCAAACATGAAGCCAATCAAGCAGCAAGCCAGGCACCGATAAAAATATCACCGTTACCGCCGCCGCCCGCTGAAACGCAAAACCAACCGATAGCGCCCGCAACCGTTGAGCCGACCATCCCATCATCGGAAGAGCAAACGACTTCGCCGGTCACGCCCACCGCTACGATGCCGGCTTATCAAAGGCCGGATAATGGTGAGTATCTGAAGCTATCGTTAAATCTTGACGTTTCCGATATCAGTATGGGTGAGGACAGACGCATAATTTTCTATATGCGGCCGGTGAAAGTAGTGAAACTTACGTCATGGAAACTATTTATATTCAAAGCCAAGCTAAAAGATTGGAGCGAAGAAAAAGCGCAAGCATTCTCGCTTCACGAGATAGAGGGAAAAGGCATCCCGCCGATAAACGTAATTTGGAATGGGTTGCTCAACGATGGTATGATGGTGCCATCCGGTAAATATTATTTCGTGCTCACCGGCGAAGATAAATTCGGTCAGAGATATCTTTCAGAATGGTGTAAATTTACGATAAATTGACGATAGTAAAAATACGTTAGAGGAGGGGAGAAGCGGCGACCGCCCTTGCGGGTGGACGCCGTTTTTCGTTAGAACAGCGTATAGTTTCCGGGATTTTCGCACAGCTGGCGCCGGATTAGGCCCGCCAACTTATATTTTTCATATATTTCGGGACCGACAGGAGTCGTCAATCCATTTCCTGTTATTTAATTTCCTTTTGGCGGGGGCAGTTTCCGCGCCTTGATTTCGGATTTGAATTCGACTCTCTTATGACTACCATCGCAAAACGGCTTATCACCAGAATGACCACAGCGGCAAAGCCAGGTGTCTTTTCGGCCGGATAAGTCGAACTGATGGCCGTCAGGATCGCAGAGGATAAAGTCGCCCTCCACATGAATCGAACCGTTATTGGTTGGGGTGATTTTTGCCGGGGACATGACATCTTCTCCTATTTGTTACATTTACCGAATATTCTGAATTTTATCTATTATTGAACGCCTCATTAATTTTGGGGGATTTTGGGATTTTTGGCAAACTAAAAATATAAACCCCTCTTGATATTGTTAACATTTCTTAATAAATTTACTCAATGAAAAAACGTTATCGGCCCTTCAAGTCGCGGAGCAGCTATGAATTTAAAAATAAGCGGCGGGAAAATTGTCACCTCCAAGCAAATATATAAAGCTGACATCGGTATAACTCGCGGGATAATTTCGCATATTCAAACTCGATTAAGGCAACCCGCCAAAGAAACCATAGACGCTTCCGGCATGCTGATTTTCCCCGGCATTATCGATGCGCATGTTCATCTGAGTTTACCAGCCGGCGGCACGATAACCAACGAAGATTTTAAATCCGGTACTAAAGCGGCCGCCTGCGGCGGGATAACGACGATTATCGATTTTGCCGCGCAGGAAAAAGGGAAAACGCTGGCCGATGCTATAAAGTCACGCCGCGCCGAGGCCGACGGCAAAGTAGCCGTGGATTACGCTTTGCATGTAGTGCCGACGGATTGGAATAATCGGACCGCCAAGGAGATGTCCAAATTAACCAGCAGAGGATTTACATCGTTTAAGATGTATATGATATACGCCAAAGCTGGCCTGATGAGCGATGATGCGGCTATTTTTTCGGCGCTGGAACAAACCGCGAAATATGGCGGAATTGTAACGGTGCACGCCGAATCATCAAATGTCCTCGATATGCTTGTCGAACGTTATCACAATAAAGCCGATATGAAAAAGCACGGCGCTTATTGTCACGCGCTATCAAGGCCAAATTTTATCGAGGCGGAGGCTGTTTCACGGGCGGTTACTTGGGCGGAGGCCACCGGCGGGCGGCTATACATCGTTCACATGTCCACTGTCGAAGGGGTCGAGATCGTGCGTCGCGCCAAAGCCCGTGGCGTAAACGTTTACGCCGAAACCTGCCCCCATTATTTAATTTTCGATGATTCGATATTTAAAAAACCGGACGGTTTCCTTTACGCGACTGCCCCCCAGGTTAAAAAGCAATCTGACCGAAACGCGCTCTGGCAAGCCCTGGCCGAGGGGGTTATCTCCGTTGTCGCCACGGATAATTGCGTTTTTACTCGCAAACAGAAAAACCGCTGGCGCGGCGATTTCACCAGAATCCCCTGTGGAATACCTGGCCTAGAAACGATGCTTCCGATTCTGCATAGCTACGGCGTTAAACAAAAGCGGATTTCGCTGAATAAAATGGTCGAATTATTGGCGGAAAATCCCGCCAAGCTGTTCGGGCTTTACCCCAAAAAAGGCGTTCTCTCCCCTGGAAGCGACGCCGATTTGGTGATTTTTGACCCTCTAAAAAAAGTAACACTGTCATATAAATGGCTTCAGACTGACTGCGATTGGTCCCCTTATGAGGGAATGAAGGTTGAAGGATATCCAGTCATAACGATATGTCGCGGGCAGGTGATTGCTCAAAACGGGCGATTTGTCGGGCATACAGGATATGGGAAATTTATCCACAGGAATGGGCCGCAAGACCTATAATGGATATCAGGCTACAATACCGTGTAAAATTCCTTGCACCGAACAGCGGTCAATGAGTATTATAAAAGTTACCAAAAATGGAGTATTGGACGGGATAAATTGGTGGTACCGATTTATCGTTGGTTGATAAAGAAAGGAAATTTGACGGGCAATGGCAGTTAATTTAATCGGGCGTGATTATATCACAACCCAAGAATGGACGAAGGCGGAGCTGGAAACGGCATTAAAGCTGGCCGCCGAACTCAAACGCAAAAAACAGAAAAACATCCCCCATCGACTTTTGGTTGATAAAACCGTCTTTCTGTTTTTCTTCGATAAATCAACTCGCACCCGTAATTCATTTGAGGCGGGTATCACCCAGCTGGGCGGCCATGGCCATTTTATCGATGCGTCGACCTCCCAAATAGCTCATGGGGAAAGCCCTAAAGATATGGGTATAATTTTATCGTCTTACGGCCATGGAATCGCCATTCGTCATGATTTGGTTCCCGGCGAGGGGAATAGTTATATGCGCGAGGTGGCCAAATACGCGACTATACCGGTATTTAATATGCAATGCGATGTCGACCATCCGTTCCAAACGCTGGCTGACCTGATGACTATCCGCGAACATTTCGGCGACAACCTGAAGGGCAAAAAAATAGCGGTCAGTTGGGCGTACGCGCCAAGCTATGCCAAACCGATGTCAGTGCCCCAGGGATTGATAACGCTCATGACCCGCTACGGTATGCAGGTTACCCTGGCTCATCCGCCGGAATTCAAGTTGATGCCGGATCAGATTGAGTTGGCCAAGAAAAACGCGGCGGAAAACGGCGGTAAATTCGAGATAGTCGATTCGATGGAAGCTGCTTTCGAAAATGCCGATGTCGTTTATCCCAAAAGCTGGGGAATTATGGAATTGTTCGGCAGGCCGGAAGAAGCCTTAAAAATCGCCGCTAATTATAAGAAATGGATTTGCGACGAAAGAATGATGGCTCTCGCTAAGAAAAAAGCGATTTATATGCACTGCCTGCCCGCTGATCGCGGCAATGAAGTTACCGATGCCGTTATTGACGGACCGCAATCGATGGTGTACCCTGAAGCGGAAAACAGGCTTCACACATGTAAGGCAATAATGGCCTTGACAATGGCGGATCCGAAAAAAACGAGAAGTAAAAAAAGAAGATGAAAAAAAACCTCTGCGATGAAATCGCCGGAGTAATTCTGGCCGCCGGTGAAGGGAAACGTATCGGCCATACAAAAGGGCTGGTAAAGGCTGATGGGGTCACTTTTTTAGAAAGGGTCGTCGAATGTCTTAAGGCAGCGGATTGCAAACCTATCCTGGTTGTCGGTGGGGCCGATTACGATGATATTAAAGCGGAAGCATTGCGGTTGGGTGTCGGTATCGCTCACAATACCAGATGGAAAGACGGGCAGTTTTCATCGTTAAAGGTCGGACTTACTCATCTGAAAATGAACGTATGCGGAGCCGTAATATCGTTGGTGGACCATCCGTTCGTGAAAGCGGAATCGTATCAAGATTTGATAAATGCGTTTCGGCGTTTCCCCCAAAGAATAGTGATGCCGGTTTATAGACATCAACGCGGCCATCCG
>JAAYTW010000132.1 GCA_012517955.1 Candidatus Zixiibacteriota bacterium
CGGAATCCGAATTTCCGGAATTATGAAAAATCACGCCAAGAAAATAGGCTGCCTTGGGTAGCTGCCCGAGCTCGATGGACTTTCTAAAATACTCAACGGCTTTTGCCGAATCGCCGGCTTGCATATAAACTAAACCAAGACCATAAAAACCGCTGGAAAAGCTGGAATCGGCTTCAATAGATTTTTCAAAATAATCACGGGATTTTCTCAACTCGCGCCAGCGGAGATAAATAATTCCCAGCCTGTTGTAGGATTGCGGATTCAGCCGTCCTAAATCCATCCCTCGCTCGTACCATGACATAGCTTCGTGAAAATCTTGTTCATTATAATATATATCCCCGATTTTTTGATATGAATCGATATCTTGAGGATTGAAAACGATAGCTCCTTCATAGTAAGCAATGGCACTATCATACTGATTTAATTTTTCAAAACAGAAAGCGATTTTTCGATAAATCTCCGGATTTTTATCGTCGGATTTATAGGCTTTGCGAAGCATTTTTAAGGCATCTTTATATTTTTGTTCGACTATATATTTATTGGCTTTTTCTATATTCGCTTTATAATCGGCGGCGGCAACCGAAATGCCACCGGACAAAACCGCCAATATAAGCATGACCATGGTCAGTATTTTTAAAGCGCCACGCATTGCCAGCCTCCTTCCATTATTGAGCCGCCGGATTTCATCCCCCGGAACGCCGCGGCCTTATTTTCGCGTTCCGGAAAATGCTTATTTATATACTGTATTAAAACGAAATTCAATCGTTTTGGTTTGGATTCGATAATAGAAAAATACAATATATTTAAGAAAAATGCTTGACATTTGTCCGTAAATTAATATCCTGAAAATACAAATACCCATTTTTAAATTGATTTGGTGGGAGTAGTGGTGAAGTCTGTCAGTGGTGGTAGGGGAATACCTGTAATAGCCGTAGTAGGGGGCGGCCCAGCTGGGGTGATGGCGGCAATTGCCGCCCTTGAAGAATCGAAGCGGGTTATTGTGTATAACAAAAATCCGTGGCCCGGGAAAAAAATATCAGCGATTCCGCCTGAAGAATTTATTATTTCCGAAAAAATATCGCCGGCCAAAATGGCGCTTCAATTTGGCGAAAAGGCAAAATTCGTAAATCCAATCCTAAAGGCATTTACTTACTCCGATTTAATGTCGTTCTTTAAGCGAATCGGTTTCGATATTAAAGCCGACCTCAACGGCCATTTCCGAGCCAACGGTTATCCAATAGGTGACATCATCGATGCCGTCCGTGCCCGCGCCAGAGAACTTGGCGTGGAGTACATGAAATCGGCCAGAATCACGGACATCGTTGTTGAGAGAAAACGGGTCTCCGGTGTTGTCGTAAATGGTTCTAAGCGGCCGGCCGCCGCGGTCATTTTGGCCACGGGTTCAATATCGTCGCCTAAATATGGCGCTACCGCCGACGGTTACGAAATCGCCCGTCGATTAGGCCATAATATTCGGGAAATACGTCCCGCCATGGTCGATTTGATTCCTGATGGAAGATATAATCAAATTTTGGCCGGGGGAAAATATAGTAACATAAAAGTTACAATTCAAATCGACGGCAAATCGATTTATTCCGAAATAAGCGAAATAAAGTTTACTCAATCAAGTATCAGTGGGCCGGCTATTCTGAATCACTCGGCGGAAATCCTCGAAAAACTCCCAAATTCCAAAGTCGAATTGAATCTCGACCTGCTCCCCCAAATGGATAAAGAACAACTTAACGAACAATTCGCCCAAGCTCTCGTAAAACGCGATATCGTTTCGCTCGGCGAATTCTTGGCGGGCCAAATCGGTGAAAAGATGACCCAGGCCATAATCAAGTTCACGCATATCGACCCGACAAAATCACTGATGCGAATCTCTAACCTCGAACGCAAAGCTCTGATTCTTGCCATTAAAGATTTTCATATAGGTATCAAAGGCGCCAAACCCTTCAACTACGCCCGCGGCGTCAAAGGGGGGATTGACACCGATTTTATAGATCCCGAAACCGGCCAGTCAAAAATCATCAAGGGGCTTTATTTCGCCGGCGCTGTCATGGATGTGTTAGGCCCCTGGGGCGGTTATAATATGCAGTTTGCCTTTTCTTCTGGTTATGTTGCCGGCAAAGCCGCCGCCGCGTTCGTAGAATAATCGGATTTTGTGGGCAACGACCATTACGGTCTTGACTATATCGCGCGGACGCACAATCGTTTTATCCCTGTGGGACTAACGACTTCTTCTCGCAAGGCGAAACTCCTTGGAAATTCATATTATATGTTCGAATCCACACGGCCCACATCCTCTTATTCTGGTTCCATAGCGAGATAGGGTAGGCTGGGGGGCTTGCCCCATCTATTTTCACCGAAAATATTCAGTTGCCACTTTCGTTAAAATCGCCTATAAAAACCGCATGAAAATCAAATCACTTGGTTTGTTTTTGCTTTATCTGGCCGCGGCGCTGTTTATCATGTCGCTGATTCAATCGCCGGGATTTATCAACGACCGCGCCGGCGTAATCGCCATGACCGATTTTTCGGCGCACAAACCGTTTGTCTATCGAACGCTGCTACCGACCTTGATTCGAGGCGTAGAATTCGTTACGCCCCAATCATTGGTCAATGCGGTAAACGGCGCGCTTTCGGAATTCTTGCTCAACCAGAGCCGAACCGCCAATCTGCCAATAGATAAAACAATCGCACTGACCCGATCCGGCTATCGAATCGTCGTTTTCGAAATCCTGAATCTGGCGTTTCTGATTGGATTTTTGTATTGCCTTAGAAACTTGGGCAAAGCCCTGAAACTATTTCCCGCCTCTTGGAGTGATTTAGTTCCGCTGGGGATTGTTGTGGCGCTGCCGATTTATTTTAATTATGGCAATTTCATCTACGATTTCGCCGCTCTGTTTTTCTTCTCGCTGGGTTTGATATTACTATACAAACAAAACTGGAAATGGTATTTGCCGATATTTGGTTTGGCCGTGTCCAACAAAGAAACGGCTATACTGTTGACCGTCATTTACGCGCTATACTATTACAACCAAATTCCGAGAAAGCAATACTGGCAGCTACTCATAATACAAGCGGTTATCTTTATCGTTATTAAAACC
>JAAYTW010000017.1 GCA_012517955.1 Candidatus Zixiibacteriota bacterium
AAGTGCTTGTAAACATAGTCCTCGCTTGGGTTTTTACTTTTCCCGGCGCGGCATTATTCGGAATGGGTTCCTACCTAATAGTGAATGCGATTTTTCATAGATAAAATAAAAAGCTGACTCAAGAATTAAAATTAAGGGGAAAACATGCAAGCCAACAATGAATGCCACGGCCAGGAATGCAGCATTGCGATAAAAGACACCACCGCCAATCCAGCGCCTCTGGGATTATTGGGATTCGGAATGACTACGGTTCTACTGAATATCCACAATGCCGGTTTCTATCCGCTCGATTCGATGATATTGGGAATGGGATTGTTTTATGGAGGATTGGCCCAGGTAATTGCCGGTATTATGGAGTGGAAAAAAAACAACACATTTGGGACAACCGCGTTTACGTCTTATGGGTTATTTTGGTGGTCGTTAGCCGCGATATTAATCTTGCCGAAAGCGAATCTTGGAGCGATCCCGGTTCCGGCCGCAATGGCAACTTATTTGTTTATGTGGGGTTTATTCACACTGGCGATGTTCTTTGGAACGCTTAAACTCAATCGCGCTTTGCAATTGGTTTTTGCCACATTAACCATCTTGTTTATATTGTTGGCGATTGGGAACGGTTTGGGCAACGCGGAATTATTGCATTTGGCCGGCTATGAAGGAATAATTTGCGGTTTGGCGGCTATTTATACCGGCCTGGCGCAGATTTTCAATGAGGTGTATGGCCGAGTTGTCTGGCCTATCGGACCGATTAAAAAACGGTAATCTTGAAAAGCGCCTACATACACTAAACGATATCGCCCGCTTGACAATCAAACGGGCTATATTTTTATTTAAAACCTGACTTCAGCCGAAATATCGGCGAAGCGGGTTTTTATTATGGGCCGAACAAAATCGTCGAAAATAGCCGAGTTGGCTTCCCTGGTTAATGTAATTCAGGGGGAATACGATATCAAAGGCCGGTGGTCGGAAATGCATTTTGGTAATGCCAACCCGATAGTCGCCGAACTGGGTTGCGGACGCGGCGACTATACGGTCGAGCTGGCCAAACGATTTCCGGCCATTAATTTTATCGGCATAGATTTAAAAGGCGCCCGGTTGTGGCGCGGCGCGAAAAATGCCCTGGCAAGCAACCTGATTAACGTCGTATTTCTACGAACCGCGATTCGCAAATTGGAGGAGTATTTCGCTGCCGACGAGATTTCCGAAATATGGCTAACGTTTCCCGACCCTTATCCAAAAAGGCGGCATGAATCCCTGCGGTTGACATCGCCCCGTTTCCTTAATCTATATAGAAAAATATTGAAACCCGATGGAGCGATTCATCTGAAAACAGATGACCCCGATTTATTCGATTATACTATCAAGGCCGTTAAGGCGGATGGGTGGCGAATCAGAGAAGCATTCGATGATATTTATGGCAAACCGGTCAACAACGAAATTATATATATCCAGACCAAATACGAAAAACAGCACCTGGCTGACGGCAAAAAAATTCGGTATATGAAATTCATTCCTCAATAGCTTTGTCCCGGGAAACCGATTAAGCGAAAGCCGTCGCCTTTATTTTATAGAAACGCATTTAAACACCTGTTCGCGGGTGCCATCTTGAAACAATACGGGGGTTTCCATGATGGCCTTGATACTATCTTTGGTTATTTTATCCGGGTCATATGTGATAACCGCTTTATGTTCAGTGGCAAACGTTTGAATTCCAACGATACCGGGAACGCTGTCGTACATCGTGGTGAAAAATGCGGCTGTGCCTTTGCATTTCAGGCCGTCCACTATAAATGTCGCGGTCGCGCCGGTTTCATTGGAGTAATTTATATTGGTGGAAGGTTGAGTGAAAGCGGTTCGCAAAAAATATCCGCCGAATAGAGCCGCAATTATTAAAATCGGGAAAATGTATCTTGGTAATTTCATAATTCCTCCTATAATTCAACTCGTACTTGTAGAGTATCTCTTTCGGGACAGGCATCCACGCATTCAAGACAATTCGTACAATCTCGATGGCGGATTTTTTCAAGTGTCATTACCGGTATGTCATGGGGGCATGCGTCGTCGCAGTTTCCGCAGGACGTGCAAGACGATTCGTCGCGCGTGACCTTAATCAGGCCAATCCGGCTGAACGGATCAAATACGGCCCCCAGCGGACAAAGGTAGCGACAAAACATCATGGGAATGATGAAAGCTCCTATCGCTATGGCGACCGTCACGATTACCGAAATTACGCCGGCGCTACCATGCCCAAATCCAGAAAAGATTATATAGAATGGGTCGTATCCGCGAAGAATAAGTTCGCCGGTTTTATAGGTAAAATACAGCGCGACAACCAGCACCGCATATCGAATCAGCTTAAGCCTGAAATTCATCTTGGCGGAAATTCGCGGCCGCTTTTTCCATATTTTACCGCCCAAGCGGCCCAGTAATTCGCCCAGAAAACCTATCGGACAGGCCCAGCCGCAGAACGACTTTTTAGAAAGAGCGACCAAGACAATCAAAGAAATCAGCAAAGATAAATTCAGCGGCCCCAAAGCGCAGGAAAATTCACCGGCCGTGAACAATCCCCATAAACTCTCCATGCCGCCAAACGGGCAGTAAGCCTCGAATGACCGGGCCCCCAGACCCAGCGCCAGATAAATTACTTGAGCCAAGATAATCGTCATCAGGCCATATCTGATATACCTACTCCTAATTTTCATCAATTTCCTTTCTCTTCATTATTCGCCTTTCAATATTGACACAATATACACAAAAAAGTTCAAAACGAAAAGCATTAAGCGATACTCATAAACCTGACATTTTATCATAGTGTTGGGTTTTTATGATATGCTCAACTCCGCTTGCACTATATTGGCGTTCTGGCGCATGGATTAGGCCCGGCTGCGCATATTTTTCTGCGCTCCCAGGAAAAGTATCATATAGGCTTTTTGCGTTCGGCGGCCCGACCCGCCTTTAAAGATTCTATTAAGGGGCAGGCAAAAATCCTATGGCTTACGGATTTCTATTAGGGCAGTGGCTTCAGAAAACAAAAATGGGCGACTCAAACAAGTCGCCCACACACAACCGCCGTCGGGTCGAGCGATTCGCCGGCATGAAATCAAGCTATTTAATCAGCCCCAGCCATGTTCGATACAAGAAATCGAGACGGCCGATAAGTAGCGACATTCTTGACATCACAGTGTAACCGAACGAGGCGCCAAAGGTAACCATCAGAAAATAGATACCTACCTTAGCGGTGCCGCCGACAACGCCCTTGTGTTCTTTCGAGAAATAGAAATAAGTCAGGCCGCTCACCACGCCTATCAACACCACCAGATTGTTTAGATTTGTCCAACTCCAGAACCCCGGTTGGCCGGCCACGATAAAATCTTTTAGCGTGGCGTTTATCTGGGCGAACGCGTTCGAGGCCAG
>JAAYTW010000133.1 GCA_012517955.1 Candidatus Zixiibacteriota bacterium
GCCTTAACCGGACTCTCGCCGCTGTGAAGATGTCTATAAATGTTTTCGATAACGACTATGGCATCGTCGATTAACAGACCAACCGCCAACGACAGGCCCATCAAAGTCATCATGTTCAATGAAAAACCGAACATGTCCATGAGGAAAAAGGTGCCGATAATTGAGGCGGGAATGGCCAGCGCGGCAATCATGGTCGAACGGATATTGGTCAGAAACAGGAAGATGACCAATATCGCCAATAAACCGCCGTATAGAATATTCACGATAACGTCGTCAATAGATTCACGGATATAAATTGAATTGTCATCGATAATTTCCACGTTGATGTCGGAAGGAATTTCCTTTTTTAATTTTTCGACGCGTTCTTTGATTCCTTCGGCTATCTTAACGGTATTGCCTCCTGATTGTTTGACCATACTCAGGGTAATAGCCGGTTTACCATCGAGGCGTGAAAAGCTTTCTTTTTCTTTTATACCATCGATGACTTTGGCGAAATCGCCCAATCGGATAACTTTACCGCCGGAATTTCTTATGATAAGCGATGACAGTTCCTCGGCCGACTTCGTTCTTCCCATGACCCTGACCATCATGTCGGTTTTGCCCTGGTTCAATTTGCCGCCCGGTAGTTCGACGTTGGCCATCTGCACCGCGGCGGAAACTTCGCTGGGGGTAATATTGAGGGCGTTCATCTTGTCGAGGTCGAGGAATATCTGTATCTCGCGTTCGCTTCCGCCAATCAACTGTACGGAACCGACGCCCGGCACGGTTTCCAATCTTCGTTTGAGGAAATTTTTGGCAAAATTAGTCAGTTCTTTGTCGGAACGTTCGCCTGAGACCACCAATGAGACAATTGGGCGGGCGCTCATATCGAATTTCTGCACGACTGGTTGTTCGATATCGGAAGGCAGATCGGATAAAATACCGGAAATTTTGTCACGAACGTCCTGGGCGGCGATATCGTTATCGGTTTCCAACTCGAATTCAATAGCCACCATAGAATATGATTCGCGGGAAGTTGAATGAATATTCTTGATTCCCGAGATTGTATTGACGGCGTCTTCTATTTTGGTGGTGACATCCGATTCCACCGATTCGGGGCTGGCGCCGGGATAAATCGTGGATACTATTACATACGGAAAATCGATGCTCGGCATCAATTCGAGGTTGGCTCGTATATAGGAGGCAAGCCCCAACACAACCAGGGCCGCGATGACCATGGTCGCGAACACCGGCCTTTTAATTGATGTATCAGCAAGATACATTTTATTGCTCCTGTCCGGAAATAGTTACGGGGGTCCGGTCGCGCAAATTATTTTTGCCCCTGATAACCACCATTTGTCCTTGCTCGAGACCGGATAAAACTTGTGTGCGTCGGCCATCGCCAGGTCCCAATTCGATTGAACGAGCAAAAGCGGTATCGTTTTGCACGATATATACTTTAGAAATCCCTTCATCGAAAAAGACGGCGTTATTATCGACAGCCAATACTTGGTGCAAGTGCATGATTACAATCTGGGCGCGGGCAAACATGCCGGGTTTCAGGGCTCCGCCGGGATTATCGATTTCCAATTCTACTCTGAACAGACGGGTTTCCGGGTCTGCCGAGCTGGCCAATTCAGTTATTCTGGCGGTTACGGAATCGCCTGAATCGATGCGTACTTTGGCCTCCTGACCCACCTTGAGAAGGTTAATTTCGGCGGCGACGACATAGATTGTCATCCGCATTTTCTGGGTGGCTGCCACGGTCGCAATCGGCACGCCCATAGGGGCCTGTTGGCCTAAATTGACGGATATGTCGGTGACAATACCGTCGATGGGCGAGCTAAGTTCAACCGCGCCTTTAGCGGCGATAAAATCGGCGTCGGCAACTTCAAACGCCGTTTTGGCACTTTTGTAATCCATCTCGGAAATGGCTTGTTGTTGATACAGCCGTTCCATCTTTTCGAAATTATCTTTGGCGTGCTGGTAAGCGGCGAAGGCCTGATTGTATCGGGAGTTCACGCCGGATTTATCGAGCTTAATAATCGGGTCGCCTTTTTTGATATACTGACCTTCCGATACAGGAATTTCCACCACGCGTTCGGGAATAACGGCGTAAATCTGCGATTGTCGAGCACCTTCGAGAGTCCCGGAGTAGGTTCGTTCGATAGTGATATCGGTACGCTCGACCGGGGCGATTTGGACCGCGACTTTCGGGGTCGCGGTTTGTTGGGTGTCCTTTTTGCCGCATCCGGAAATTAGGAGCGACATGACAGCGGTAATAATCGGGATAAATTTGATTATTTTCATATTACACCACCTATTTGAGTAAGTCCTCTTCACCAAGCGCTTTTTTTAAGGAAGCGTATCCTGTTACCAAGTTATAAAATGCCTGTATTCTTATCGTTTCGGCAGATGTCAAAGCCACTTCGGCGTCAAACATTTCGAGCTGGGTTCCCACCCCGTTTTCATAGCGGACTTTGGCGATATCGAGGCCGCGACGGGCCATTTCGACTACCTGTCCTTGGGAAGCTAAACTTTCGCGGGCTTGACGATAGTTCCACCAGCTTTGCTCGACATCGAGTTTTATATTATCTTCAAGCTCGCTCTGCGACAATTTCGATTGAGCCAAATCGATTTTCGCTTGTTTGGCTTGAGCCACCGTGCGCCAGGAATCGAAAATGGGCACTTGGATGGAAATCGCCGAATACGAGCTACGTAAAAAATCACTGCCTTTAGGGAAACGGTCTCTGTCAGATTGGGCCTGATACTGGAGAGAGGTCGAGAAAAAAATCGATGGCCGCCAGTTTCCCCAGGCAATCGAGACGGCTTTTTTAAGCATCTCGGTTTGGCGGCGATTCATTTCTATTTCGGGGCGTCTTGAAATGGCGACTGCTTTGGCGGAATCAAGGTTGGATATCGAGATATCATAGATAGAGCTATCCATATCGAACTGTAATTCGGATGTTTGATCAAGCGGCCGGCCAATCAGATTATTCAAATTTTTATGAGCCAGTTTGGCTTGGGCTCTTGCTTGAATAGTCGCCGGCTTGGCATTAGCAACTCTGACTTTAGCCCGAAGCACTTCATAATCGGAAACCAATCCCTGGGAAAACATTTTTTCGACGACGTTCTGGCTCATGGTCGCCAGGCTTTCGGATTCCACGGCAACTTTCAACAGCTCATCGGCCATTACGGCGCCATAGTAGGCTTTGATAACGCCCAGTTTTAATTCCTGTTCGGCCATCCGCCGTTGTTGTCGGGCGAATTTACGGTACTGGCGAGCGATACTCATCGCGGTGAACACCTTGCCCCCGACATAAATAGGCTGGGTAATAGTCAACCCTGCGGTATAATTATTGTTGGTACCGATTTTAAGTACTTGTGGTTGGCCATTGAACGAAATCACTGTCGATGATAATTCCCAGTTGCGAAGGTAAGTCAGCGAGGCATCGAACTGGGGCAGGGCCGAAGCTTGCGCTTCTATCACCTTTTGATTAGCTCGTTCTTCCTCGTAGACGACCTTTTGATATGACTCATTATTCCGCAGGGCCAGGTCGATGGCCTGGTCAATGGTGAGAATTTCGGCCCAGAGCCACTGGGGAACCAGCAATATCAAGAAAATGACGAATCTTAGACGCACATCCTTTCCTTTCCACTTATTATTTCAAATTCTAAATAGAATATAACATCAAGTTACACTGGTTATTAAATCGCGGAATTCCATTGTATCGAATTCCCGGTCGGTTAAATTCATACGTTGGCGCACCGAGCCATCATCGCCGATAAAAAATATTGTCGGATGATAGGCTGGGTAATCAACGCTGGTATCGACTATACAATACTTTTTACCGGCGCGTAATTCGCTATCACAAAATACCCGCGCGGCAATCGAATTGGACGCTTTGAACTTTCGTCCCGGGGTTGGTTTTAGCGGTAAGACAACAGCCAGGCACCAATCCGCCGTCGATTTAAGCGAGGCGATTTCTTTCTCGAGCGTTTTAATTATAGCCGCGCCTTTTTCGTTGGGATTAACGAACGCCAGACAAGTATACGCGCCTTGTTCCCGGCTGACGGGGTCAGCCGCATGCATTTCTGTATCGTTCAAAACTGTCTGGGGGGCGTAAAAACCGATTCGGATTACATTGATATTGTCCATTGCACCAACTCCAGAGATTTTCCTGTATCAGTGTCGCGATTGTTGCTTAACCGCGACCCGTGATTTTTCATGCGGTTTCCGCGATTTGTGTTGTCGGTAAAAATTACAATAGTCACGAAGAAAACATCCACCGCAAGCCGGTTTTTGTGAGTGACAAATGAGTCGGCCATGCGCTATTAGGTTCAGGTGGAACTGGTATAGGGATATGACGTTACTCATTTTCGCGAAATACTCATGGGCCGCATTCACGTTCATCTCTGACGGGATTATTCCAAGCCGCCGCGAGACTCGATATACATGGGTATCGACCGGCATCACGTTTCGCCCGAGCGAGAAAGCCATTACGCAAGCGGCGGTTTTAGGGCCGATTCCCTCCAATCGCAGCAGATAATTTTTAATATCATTATCCGGCCAGCTTGATAAAAAATCGAGGCTGTATTCATGGCGTTCGCGATAAATCGCTTTAAGTAACTTAAGTATCCGGGCGGCCCTTATTTCGGCCAAACCGGCGACTTTAATCGATGCCGCAATTTCGGCCGCGGGCACATCAGCCAGCCTATGCCAGTCAGGGAAAGACATTTTAAGCGATTTGAAGGCCCGGTCACGGTTGGTATCATTTGTATTTTGCGATAATATAGTCCGCACCAGTTCAGTCAACGGGTCTGTTCCTCCCTTGAAAATTTTCTTGCCGTATTTTTCGGCCAGCAGGCGGTCAATCGCAACGATCCTATTTCGATTTGATATCATCGACTTTTCCTATTTGTAATCTTCGGGCCGGGTAATCAAACCGTTTAATATAAGGTCAATAACGCTTTCGATACGTCGTTGGCGGAACTCTTCTTCCCCGCCGGGGCAAGGGCAATCCAGCAAAGCTCGGCCAATCGGCATTCCCATAAAATACGCCAGATTCATTCCCATGATACTTATTTGGGTTTGAACCGGGTCGACATTCCGGAATATTTTTTGCTTTACCCCTTCATGGAGAATTTCCTCCAGCGACTTATGGATTTTGGAATGTCGTTCTTTTAAAATGCTTTCCATAGCCTCGTGAATATAATCAGGATTGCTGATTAGAGCCTCCATAAGGATTTTGGCGAAACTGTAATTTTGGGAAACGGTATCGAAATGAGCTTTGATACATTCGGTCAATTTTTCCACGGGAGATTTGATATGCTTCATAATATATTCTATTTTGTCCGCTACCGAATTAAACTGCACCGTTTGGATTTTGACGATAGCTGCTTTGAAAAGATTTTCCTTAGTCGAAAAATAATAATAGACCATCGCTTTATTTACCCCGGCCAAAGCGGCGACCTCCTCCATCCTGGTCCCATGTTTGCCTTTTTGGGCGAACACCTCAATAGCGGCATCTATTATTTTTTCTTTACTGTCTGCCATCGTATTTTCTCGACCATATCTATCAACTATATCGTTTAACGGTTGCGTTAATTTAAAGTTTCAATAATTTTTGTCAACATAAATAGTGAAACAAATCGTAAGGTTATGTCTGGCAATATATTATGACATTTTGTATTTATTTTTCGGCCTATTTCGGGTTCATTGACAGTTTTTTATGTCCTTATTGAGCCTTATCAAGTCCACATCAATGCCGCTATCGCGAGGAGAGTGGGGATTTTGTTAGTCCATACGAGAAAAAGCTACGCTAAATTGGGCCCCCTGCTTACTTTGTGTTGTCGGTCAGCAAGCCATAGGCATTATACCGCTTAAGCAAGATACAATCGTAAAGCATCCTTGCGAAATTTCATTGTTATTGTATTTGAAGCATGATTGTTTCGCGGGTTTTTTCGCGCCAATCGAAAACCAAATCAGTGAATTAATAGGAAAAAAAAACGGCGGTTCGAGGAGACTGTCGAACCGCCGAAGATAAACAAAAACAATTATTTACCAAAATTCAAGCCAAGGTGAATACCAAAATAGTTGGCATCGGAAATAAACTGGTATCTTCCGGAGATATCCAATTTCATGGTTGAACCAAGGGGATATTGATAACCAATCATTGGAGCAAATGAGAATTTAGTTTCTGAATCGGAAAAATCGCCCACCTCGGCTTTAGCGGAATGCACGCCGACCAACCCGCCGGCATAAAGGCCGCCTTCGGGGATAATGAAGTATCTAGCGCCCGCTTGAATCGGAATCATGCTGAATGAAACGTCATCTAAATCAGAGCCGTATGTGATATAGCCGGCATTAATCAATAAATCCATCCGTGGCATAAGATGATAAAATACGGTACCGGTGCCACCGAAACCGGTATTGTAAGCGTCTTTAAAATCGCCCATCGGCAGGGCCAGTTCGCCGCCGACGCCGAACGCGATTTTGCCCTGGCCGAAAACCATTGCCGGTAACGCCACCAGGCAAACAAACATCAATAATCCCGCGTTAATCCTTTTCAATCACTCCTCCTTAAGTTAATTGTTAGTAGCGAAAGGTAATCAACATCCGTTTCGCCTGTTTTTAATAACGAGACCTTTTATAATAAATTATTATCGGAGTCAAACAAAATTATTATAGTTACAA
>JAAYTW010000134.1 GCA_012517955.1 Candidatus Zixiibacteriota bacterium
GGAGTTGTCGGCGAATATTGGCCTCCAGTCATGCCGTAAATATAATTGTTAACAACCACCAGCGTCATATCGATATTACGGCGGCAGGAATGGATAAAATGATTTCCACCGATAGCGAGAATATCGCCGTCACCGGAAATAACGACCACTTTTAACTTCGGGTTAGCCAGCTTGACTCCGGTCGCAAAAGCTAAAGGTCTTCCGTGAGTCGTATGTAATGTATTGAAATCAACATATGCCGGAATCCTGGCCGTACAACCGATTCCGGAAACTAAAGCGATTTCATCTTTAGGTATAGCCAGACGATCGACCGCTCTGATAAAAGCGCCCAGGACTATTCCAATCCCGCATCCCGGACACCAAACATTGGGAAATTCCATATTTGGCCTCAAGTATTGATGGGTAACATCGGATTTTTGCATTTTAATGATCCTCTTTAATCAGATTCAGTATCTGTTCTGGAGTTATCAATTCCCCATCATATCTATTTAAACCGATTACCCTGATTTTGTCTTTACATACTCTGCGCACATCGCCAATCATCTGCCCCTGATTCAATTCGGCGACTATAACCAATTTGGCTTTTTGAGTCATTCGCCTTAACTGTTCCTCAGGAAACGGCCAAAGCGTCACCGGCTGGAATAAACCGACTCTCAACCGTTTCTTGCGCGATTCGATAACGGCCTGGCGAGCGGCACGCGCCACCGACCCATAAGCGAACAACACGATATTGGCGTCCTCGCACTGATATTGGCGACATTCGACAATATCATCAACGTGGCGTTCTATTTTCAATTTTAATTTATCAAGTTTTGCCGCTATTGTCTCGCTGTTGGAGGTCGGAAATCCGCGTTCATCGTGGGTAAGGCCGGTAAGGTGGAACCGATATCCCTGTCCGAAACTAGCCATCGGCGACGTGAAATCCGCGGTAATCTGGAAATGCTTATACCACTCGGGAGGTACGTTGGGCTTTTTGCGCTCTATCAATTGAAGCGTCGATGGGTCGGGCAGTACGACAATTTCGCGCATGTGGCCAATCACCTCATCCGATAAGACAATCACCGGATTGCGATATTTCTCTGCCAGATTGAAAGCTTTTACCGTGATATCAAAACAATCTTTCACCGATGACGGACATAAGACTATCGGGAAATAGTCCCCATGGGTACCCCATTTAGCTTGCATCACATCGGCCTGGGCCACTTTAGTCGGTAAACCGGTCGATGGCCCGCCGCGCATCACGTTCACGGTAACGCAAGGGACTTCAGCCATATAGGCATAACCAAGTCCTTCCTGCATCAGCGAAAAACCAGGTCCCGACGTCGCAGTCATCGATTTAGCCCCGGCCACCGATGCCCCTATTATTGCCGAAATCGAGGCGATTTCATCCTCCATCTGGATAAACCTACCGCCGACTTTAGGCAATTCCAATGCCATGGTTTCGGCGATTTCGGTCGATGGAGTAATCGGGTAACCAGCAAAGAAACGACAACCAGCGGCTAACGCCCCCAAAGCGGTGGCCTGGTTGCCTTGAAGCAATTTTCGATTATTTGTTTCCGTCATTTCTCATACTCATTTTTCAGTTGACACTATGGCGAAATCGGGACAATGAACCCAGCATATGGAACACTGAGTGCAATCGAGACCCCGGGCCACCACTGGATAACCATCTCTATCGGCATCAAACACTTTCTGCGGACAAAGCTCGATACAAATCCCGCAGGCTTTACACCATTTCCTGTATATTACTATCGGGTCCGGACGCGGCCTATACTTTTTAGTGGTTGTCTCTTCAGCCATAATTTATTTTTTCTTTCTGGCGGTGCTTTTCTTAGTCGCTTTTTTTATGGCTTTTTTAGGCATCGCCTTCTTTATCGCTTTTTTGGGAGCTTTTTTCTTAGGCGATTGTTTCGGCGCCCTCTTGGCCGTTTTTTTGGAGAACTCGGCCAGCTTTTCCGCCATCAAATCGGCTATCTTGGATGGAATCTCGGCCACCGGAATTCCCACCGCGTTAAGCGCTTTAATTTTATCCTCAGCCAATCCGGATGAGCCGGAAATAATGGCTCCGGCATGTCCCATCCTCTTTCCAGGAGGAGCCGTCCGTCCGGCGATAAAACCGACCACAGGTTTAGTGAGGTTCTTCTTGATAAATTCAGCCGCCATCTCCTCGTCCGACCCCCCGATTTCTCCGATAAGCACGATTCCTTTGGTTTGGGGATCGTTTTCAAATGCTTCCAGGCAATCGATAAAGTTAGTGCCGATAATCGGGTCACCCCCAATACCGATACAGGTGGATTGACCCAGTCCCTTATTGGTCAAATTATAAACGATTTCGTAAGTTAGCGTGCCGGACCTCGAAATGACGCCGATTGGTCCTTTCTTGAATATCTGGCTTGGTAGAATCCCGACTTTGCTCTGCTCGGGCGAAATGATTCCGGGACAGTTGGGACCGATTAACCTTACTCCCTTGGCTTTCAGGTAATGATAAACTTTCACCATATCGATTGTCGGTAAGCCCTCGGTAATGCAAATAATAAGCTTAATGCCGCCCTCAGCCGCTTCGTAAATTGCGTCGATGGCATAGGCAGGCGGAACGAAAATAATCGAAGTATTGGCTTTGGTTTTGGCCACCGCATCGGCGACACTTTCGAAAACCGGGACCCCGAAAACTTCGGTGCCACCCTTGCCGGGAGTGACTCCGGCCACCACTTTGGTACCGGCGTTCAGCATTTGCTGGGTATGGAACGAGCCATCGCGGCCGGTAATACCCTGAACGACTACCCGTGTGTTTTTATCAACAAAAATTGCCATTGCATACCTTCTTGTTATTTATCTCAAATGTTTTTGTCTGCGTTAGTGTCCTGAATTTTCCAGAGAATAACCCAATTGTTCGCCTAAGCAACCTCTTTGATTGCCATCTTGACCACTTCTTCCATCGAATTCGTCGATGGGAAATTATATTTATCCAAAATTTCTTTGGCTTTATCTTCGTTTGTCCCCGTAAGCCGGACAACTATCGGCACGCGCGGATTAAGTTTCTCGACCGCTTGAACGATGCCGTTGGCCACGTCATCACAGCGAGTGATACCGCCGAATATATTGAACAGAATCACTCCCACATTGGGGTCGTTTAAAATAATACGCATGGCCGCCGTAACCTTTTCGGGATTAGATGAACCACCGATATCAAGGAAATTGGCCGGTTCTCCCCCGAAATATTTGACCAGGTCCATCGTGGCCATCGCCAGGCCGGCGCCGTTGACGATACAACCGATATTGCCGTTCAATTTAACAAACGAAAGATCCGCCTTTTTAGCTTCGATTTCCGCCGGCTCTTCCGCGTCTAAATCGCGCATCTTCTCGAGTTCGGGATGGCGGAACAGCCCGTTATCATCAAGATTAATTTTGGCATCGAGCGCAACGAGCATACCATTACCATCCAATACCAATGGGTTTATTTCCGCCAGTGAGGCGTCTACGCCAAGGAAAACATTGTAGAGTTTCATTATGATATCAACCGCCTGACGGGCGATTTTTATATCGGGATAGATGAACCGAGCCAACTTGAGCGCCTCAAAAGGACGCAAACCGTAAATCGGATCAACTCCGCATTTCATGATTTTATCCGGCGTTTCCCTGGCCACCTGTTCGATGTCTATGCCGCCGGCAGGCGAAACCATAAACACGTTTTTCTTGGTCAACCTGTCGGTGATTATCCCGACATAGGCTTCGGATTTGATATCGACAGCCTCGGTCACGAGGATTTTCTTGACGGTTAAGCCTTTGATATCCATTCCTAAAACTTCTTGAGCGTTTAGAAATGCTTCATCGGGGTCTTTGCAGAATTTGATTCCCCCCGCTTTACCGCGGCCACCGACATGCACCTGAGCCTTCACCATTACAGGTTTTCCGTAACGAATCGCCACATTGCGCGCCTCTTCCGGAGCCATAACTACTTCGCCTTTGGGAACCGGCATTCCGAATTTGGCGAAAATCTCTTTAGCTTGATATTCATGTATTTTCATAAGTCCTCCAGCATAACTTAATTAATTAAGAGTTTACGCGATTAAAAGTCAAGTTGCCTTTTGCGAAATATTTCACGAGCGAGTTCCAATAATTTAGTTTTGTCGTTGCTTTTTGGTTCGTCTAACACTATGTCCAACAATTCCTTAAGTATATTTCCGATGATAGGTCCCTCTTCAATCCCCAAAAACATCTTTATATCGTTTCCATCTACCTGAAGGTCTTTAATCGAAAAAGCGTTCTTTTTCCGAATTTCATCCTCGACTTTATGCAGATATTCATCCACAGCATCGGGGTTTTGACCCATTCCCTGCGCCATTGTATCGGCACGGCGAAGCTCAATCAAATCGAATATCAACTCGGAACCGGTTTTATTCATTAAGCGGCGGATACCTTTTTCGCCGGCCGATTCGGAAAACATGTGCCAGCGAACAAGCTTTCCGACCTGTTCGATTATTTCGTTGGAATACCGCAGTCGTTTCAAAGCTTTTTGCGCCAAATCGGCGCTTACCCTGTCATGACCATAAAATGTGGCGCCGGTATCCGTCAATACTTTGGTTTGCGTTTTGCCGCAATCGTGAAACAAAGCGGCCAGCTTTATAATCAGTTTAGGCGGCGAATAATCGATTACCCTTAATGTGTGTTCGAATACGTCCCAGCGATGATATCCCCCCGGTTGTTCAACTCCCACGGTTTGTTTTAATTCCGGCAAGACATGTTCTAACAAGCCTGTTTGATTCATCAATCGGAAACCATCGGAAGGATGTTTGGCTTTCAAAAGCAATTTGTTTAACTCTTCGGCCACTCTCTCCGGAGATATTGTTTTTACCATAGGGGCAAATTGTTTCATGGCCGAGAGTGTCGATGGCTCCACTATCAAATCGAATCTTGCGGCGAATTGGACTCCTCTCAGCATTCGTAAAGGATCATCGGAAAAACTAGTGGGCATAACCATCCGCAGGATTTTACGATTCAAGTCGCCCCGGCCATTATAGGGATCGATAATTTCGCCGTCAGGGTATTCGCGAGCCATGGCGTTAATAGTAAAATCGCGGCGGCCCAAATCAATCTCAATCGGAAGCCACGGGTCGAAATCGATTTCGAAATCGCGATGGCCGACGCCGGTCGACTGTTCTCGGCGAGGCAGCGCGATATCGTATGTATCGTCTGAATCGAACGGTTTGAACTTAATAACGCCGAATGACTGCCCCACTAAATATATTGAACCGTATTCTCCGAGTATCTGTTTAAGTTCTTCGATGGGGATCTTACAAATGATAAAATCCAAATCTTTAGGTCGATAAATTCCCAATAGAGAATCGCGCACGGGCCCCCCAACCACATATATTTGCCCGCCTTTTCGCTTAATCGCTTTGACCAATCGTTCGATATTCGTCAAGGTAAAAAATGCCTTTCGCGATATCGATACGGATTTATCATATGAATCGTATCGATAATTTCAAGGTTCGATTATGGTGCCGGCCTTGCCCGTTACCGCTTCATATGCTTTTTCTATGGAGCCGATAACGACTCGTTTACCACCGGATTTCAAAAAATCTATGGCCGCCTCGATTTTCGGCCCCATGCTTCCGGGGGGAAATTGCCCGGCTTTATAAAAATATTCTGCCTCGGCTATAGTCAGATGGTCAAGATTTTTCTGGTCGGGTTTGCTGTAATTGAGTGACACCTTGTCGACGCCGGTCAAAATTACCAGCAATTCAGCTTCGATATCGCGCGCCAACACGGCCGCCGCCCTGTCCTTATCGATAACCGCGTCGATTCCTTTCAATGCGCCATTATCCTCGATTACCGGTATTCCCCCGCCGCCGGAGGCGATTACGATTACGCCGGCATGCACCAATTGCTTGATTACTTCCTTCTCGACGATGTATTGCGGTTTCGGCGAGGCTATCACGCGGCGAAGGCGGTTATCGCCGGGAAACGGTTTCATTATCCAACCGAATTCTTTTTTCATAAGGGCGGCTTGCTCAGGTTCATAAAACTGGCCGATGAATTTAGTCGGGTCGGCGAAATCGTTATCGTTTTTATCCACGACAACCTGGGTTACGACAGCCGCAATTTCGCGTTTTATTCCTAGAGGCAAAAGCTTGTTTCGAAGCGTCTGGGCCAGCATGAATCCCATCCCGCCTTGCGTGTCGGCGCCGCAGATATATATTGGAAGCTCGGGGGCTTTGCCTCTCGACAGTTCGACACGCAATACGGCATTGCCTACCTGGGGGCCATTGCCGTGAGTTAGCGCGAGATTATAGCCATCCTGAATTAAATGCATGATACCCGATAGACTGATATCGGTGTTGATAAACTGGTTGGCGATTGTATCTTCCTGGTTCTTGCGGGTAATAGCATTACCGCCCAGAGCCACCACTGCCGCTTTCTTTTTCATTGCCTCTACCGCCTGAATATTAGTGTCGTTCGAACTTTCCAAAAAGGATATATTAATAAAACCGGTTTCAAAAAGGAAATCCTTTTTATATTTGACATAACTTCTTCGTGAACGGCAGATGTCCTCACCCGCCCCAGCGCCCCATTATATCCCGTAGAGGCGACATTAATGGCGTTCCAA
>JAAYTW010000135.1 GCA_012517955.1 Candidatus Zixiibacteriota bacterium
ATATAAATATGACCCGGTTTCCGGTTGGCACAGGATTTGGTTGTGCGATGAAGGAGGATTCGCCACAACTTACTCGTTTTTACTCGATGTCGACAACGATGGCGAATGCGAAATAGTATTAAGCGGTGAACTTTTAAGAGTTAGAGTATACGATAGGCAACTTGGCGGCATTGTATCAGATGAAAATGGCACAAAAGATGACGATCTCATCTTATACCCGAATCCTACGAATAATACTCTAAAAATATCATTAAGCAAGTTTACACCTATTGGATATTTAGATATTTTTGATTCAAATGGCAGACTCGTTAAAAAGATAAATCTTAAAAATGTGAATTCTGTCAATTGGGATTTATGTGATAATCAAGGAAAGGAGGTGGCATCCGGCATTTACTTCATTGTTTACGATATCTCTGGTGTTCAGAAGGTGAAAAGGGCTACGATCTTACATTAATCTTCAAGGGGAGAATATTATTGTGCGGTCAGGTCTCCGTACCTGACCGCTGCTGTCGGGTGCGGAGACCCGACAGCACGCAACGACAACGGCGAAGCTGTCTCATCCGGAATCTACCTCTATCGCTTAACAATCGCCGATATGGTAATCACCAAGCAAATGACTTTGTTGAAATAATCTATTAACTACAAAAGGGCAGCGACGAAATCGTCACTGCCCTTTCCCCTATATCTCCTCCCCTGCTATTCTAAATTCCTATACGCTCGGCAAGTTTGGCGGCCATCGCCAATCCCAAACTGTGGCAGTTGTTCAAATCTTCCGAGGTTGGCACGAACTTGGCCTCGACCCCATCGCTGATTTTCTCCAAACGCAACTCATCGAAAGCTTCGTTGATCTGCATCACGGCCTTGGGCGCCCAGCCATACGACCCAAACGCCGCCGCCAACGGGTGGCGCGGTTTTAAGCCGCGCAAATATGTTAATAAATCGCCTAAGCGCGGAAGTATTTGGCCGTTCAGCGTTGAAGACCCAATCATCAGGGCGCCGCTGTCGAGAATCTCGGTGGCGATATCGCTTCGGTGAGCGTTAGCGATAGGCATCACTTTCGGTTCGGCGCCGCCGGATTTAAGTCCTTCGGCGATAGCGTCGGCCATAAATCCAGTGCTTCCCCACATGGTATCGTAAACTACTAGGGCTTTGCGAGTAAGTTTCGGTTCGGACCAGCTTCGGTAATATTCAAAAATCCGATTCAAGTCACTTCGCCAGATTGGCCCGTGGTCGGGAGCAATCATCTTGATATCCCAATTCTGACGGTTCAGTTTTTCTAGAAATTTGCCGGCCAAGTTGGCGTATGGCATGAAAATATTGGCGAAATATTTGGCGGCCTCGTAATCGCGGACGCCGGGGTCAATCTGGTCGACATACCGTTCGCTGGAAGCCCAGTGCATGCCGAAAATGTCGTTGGAAAACAGGATACCGTCCTCTTCCAGATAAGCCACCATGCTATCGGGCCAGTGAAGCATTTTCGTTTCAAGAAATGACAGATTTTTGTTTCCCAGAGACAGCTTTTTCCCTTCGCTAACCGGTTCGATGGCATCTATCCCGTGAAAATGGGCGGCGATATTGTTAACGCCCGCGCTTGAGGCAAATACTTTTTCCGGCTTTATGATATGAATCAATTCCGGCAGCGAACCGGTATGGTCCATTTCCGAATGGTTTGAAATAATGTAGTCGATTTTCTGTGGTTCTATCACAGAGGCAATTCTGGCCAGCATCTGGTCCTTATGGGAGACTTTGACCGTATCTATCAGCGTTATTTTTTCCGCTAAGATTAGAAACGCGTTATAGGTTGATCCGCGGACCGAATAACCATGAAAATCATCGAGCTCCCAATCGATAGCGCCGACCCAATATACATTATCGTTTATTTTTGATGCTTTAAACGTTACGCTCATTAGAACCGTTCCTTTCTCTTTCACTTCATAAAGTAGAACCAAATGAATTCCGCAAAAGTTAATAAATTTTCGGAGAATTTAAAATTAATAACCATGCGCGAATGAAATAGGTTTTTATCGATGTCGTGATAAATCTTATCGGTTAATGACCGGGTTGTCGCCTATAATATCTTATCGCGCTGTTGGTTAGGCTATAGCGGCGGAGGGCAAGGCGGCCAAGAAAAAGAGGTTAAATTATTTTATATTTTTATCTGGTAAAGCTTGACAGCGATAATTTGGGTATTTATATTCGCAAGCAAAATAGGCTGCCTTTAGCTGTCAGGATTGGTTTTTATTCCGATTGCGATAGCTAAGCAGAAATCATTCAACCAGTATCGGGAGGAAAAGCCATGAGAGCCGAAATAGACCATGACCTTTGTTCGGGCGATGGTATTTGTTCGGAACTTTGCCCCGAAGTATTCGAGATGGACGGCGACAAGGCGAAGGTAATTGTTGATGAAGTGCCCCCGGAGGCCGAAGATGCTTGCCGCGATGCCGCCGATAGTTGCCCCGAGGGATGTATTACCATCATTGAATAGTCAAATATCCTTTGGGACATAAAATTTATCCGTAGACCGGAGACCTGATGGCTCCGGTTTATTTTTTAACGGCCGTTTCTTATTTGCCAAATCCCATAACTATGGGAACAATCCCATTAAAACGGGTAATTTAATATCCGCTGGTTGTTTTTACGTTAAGTCTGATTTTATATCGCATTGTTTATCAACGGATTTCAGGCGCTAATCTTTTTATCGAAGGGCGGCTTCTGGTATAATAATTGCCTGGTTTACAAGAATACGATGAATTATAAGCCAAACAATTTGCTGGAGGCGAATCTTTGATAACAGGAAATATCAATACCGGTTTTACCGGGATAGAAAGGCCCACGTATAAGATGGCGGAACTGGGTATCGGTCCTATGTCAAGCCCCGCCGGCAACGGCATGCGGATAGAAACTGAACGCGATAAACAGGGCACAACCCATATCCATATAAGAATAACCGCGCCATGGGAAAAACAGCAATAAACTCACCGAAACGATAATGACGATTATATGCGTGCCTTTTAACGTTCGCTGATTACCAGGAAAGCCCCCGATTACGTGAATTCGTTCGGGGGCTTTACGCCTAATTTAACGGGGTATAATATAGAATCGGCCTTATAAGAAAATCATCCCCGACAATTTCACCATCGGAATCTATTTCGAGCGTGATATAGGAAATATAGCGGTTATTATAGGGAATTTCGACGACTTTTTTATGAAATGCCCCATTGGAAGAGTGGTCGACGCGCTGCCAGTCGATTAATATGCTGATTTTCCCGGCGGCCGATTCGCTTAGCGCTCTAAACTGAACTGAGCCTTCGGGTTGTTTGGAGGCATATGGGGGGATACCATATAACACTACCAGCGAATCAATCGTCATGTTTTCCTCAAGTTCTATCGGGATTGCGATTGATATCGTTCTGCCTCCCTTAGGAGCAACATCCGGACCGTGGGCGTAAATCCAGAGTTTTCCATCATAAATACACTTACCGGCGGCCGTCTCCAGATTTCCCTGACGGGGACCCGAGAAATATCCGGCGGTCATTCTGCCGTTTTCGTTCTTGAATTTGATTGACGGGTCTTTTGTTTTACGAAGTTCCCAATTAAGATTATCGCTTGATTCTACCTCGTACTTGGCGAAAATACTGTCGATACAGAGCAGAATCGCGTTTGTTCCCTCCTTAACGATTGGGTCGACGAATTTCAATTCTCTGATAGGCTTTTCCGATACGGCTTTCGGGATAGTGTCTGTTTTTATTTCAGGAAGGGGCGGTGGCGGCGGCGGCGGCGTTATAGTAAGCGTTATCGAAGTTACTTTATCCTCGCCGGGTTCGATAGTTCCGATATTTACCAGCGTGGAATCATTTCCGAACCGAACCAAAAGTGAATATTGACCTGGTTCAATTCTTTCCATTATAAAATTGCCGAGCGTATCGGTTAAGACACTGTATCGTTGTGGTACCGACAAAACCGCAGCGCCCCCTAGGGGTTTGCCGTCATTATCGACAACCGTTCCTTTTATATTAGCCGGTTTCTTGGCGCATCCGGCCAGCAGTGCGCCGATTACTACGATTACGGATAATGAACCCGCTAAGTATCGTGTTGACCGTAACATGTAAGGCTCCTTATTCATTTTTATCTATGAGCGCCAGTCTATCTTATGGCGCATTGTCTATTATATTATCCTGCTGAATGATTGTAAAGACATTTGGCACAGGCCCATTTGCCAATCCGCGGAACCGGTATCCCCGAAACGGCGTTAATTAAATATGATAATCAAAGATTATTTGGATTTAAAAGGCATAGATTGATAAATCCCTTAAGCGAAACGTAACAATCAATGAAAGGAACGATAATCTATTGGGGTTTGTTATCAGCGCCCGTTATCGCGGTTGGGTATGCCGGCGGGCCCCTTTATGAATTGACCGGCGCGCTGCGCGGGGGAATTGGGGATAGGCGTAATGATAAAAGCGACCCACCCGCAAGCGGTATCAATCTTGTGAGAATCATCACGAAACGCCAATTTCGAACCCAACAATTGGTATTAATAAAATATCCATGATAAAATAAACCATTTAAAGGAGCGACCTTATGTTGAAAAATGTGGGCGGCGTCGATAAAATCATAAGAATTATAATCGGCCTGGTAATCATAGCGGCCGGTATTATAGCCAAAAGTTGGTGGGGACTAATCGGAATTATCCCGTTGGTTACGGCTATTACCGGTTTTTGTCCGGCCTATCTGCCTTTTGGGATAAAAACCTGTAAGACCGATAAACCGGCCATTAAGTAAGTTTTGCGGTTTCAGGACATTATTGCGTCGGATATTCAGCGCAAGCGAAAATTGTCAAAATAGACGCTGAAAGAGGCGGCCGGTTTATAGGCGAATATGTGAATCGCTCTAATGGCATTCATGGCCATTGTGCGCCTGGCTGGGGCGTTTTCAATGGCGCTTAAGGGGATATCTATCGAGTTAGGACCCGGTAATACTTTAAAATTATAATTGAAACGGTCTTCGAACTTCATGTTATGCTCGGAATCCTCGATTGTTATAGTGAGTTTAACCGCCGTATCCTGGGTTGAATAAACGCCAAACGACAACGTATCGAAATCGCTCCAATCTGGAAAGGGTTCTTCGATAAAAAACGTTGGATAGTTGGCCTGAAAGAAAGTCAGCCGAGCTATTTTCCGGCCATGGGATTGCGGCCAGTCAAAACTATTGTCCACTTGTTTCCAGGCCGCGTTGCGAGTTTTCAAAAAGCTATTTTCCCAGGGGCTTTCGAAATCTATCAAACGGGGGAAAAAGCGGTTCCTTTCATAGTACGATATCGACAGCCATGTTACTTGATATAGAGCGGCACATAGGACCAGAACCGAGCCGGTCAGGATTAAAAATTTACGTCGTGGCCTGCTGTTCAGCGATTTTACCCTGGTATCGACAAGTAGATATAATCCCAAGAACGATATTATCCCTGCCAAATCTCTTAGAAAGTCCACTAGGTCCGCATCTCCCGGGGTCCATATCTGGGCGATTTCCACGGCGGCGCCGAGAATCGATGCTCCCGAAAACGCCAGGAGATAATCGATCCAGCGGTTATGATTATTTTCGCCTCGGACAGCGGTGAGGATACCCAGAATCGATATGGCGACAATTCCAAATAACGGCGTATGGCCAAGATTTTGGGTTTCGCGCCACAAGTAGGTATCATGAGGCAGTTTCAGGGTGAATATGAGCAGGATTGCTCCTATGATAACTATGGTCAAGATTATTAGAGCTGGGATTTTTTTAATCATACTTCTCGAACTATCAAAATGATTCAAGCCTTGACGGCCCAAGCAAAATCACTGTGGTATTTATCGGCATTTTATTTGTTAAAAGCAAAAGAAAAAAATGAAAATGATTAGACTTGTTACAATGATAATTTTATTTCATTAAACTTTATTATAAGCATAACGTCGATTGATTTTTGTTCGGCCTTTTGCGTTAGCCATGAGTATTGCATTTTTGCGATAAAAGGTCAAACCCGCTGAACCTCGCTGTATTGCAAACGCTCAATTTCCCCGGGCGGCCGAAGCCACCCTATATAGACGATTCAATGGAACGGCCGTTTAACCTTGAGAATATAATAGAATGAATTGTTTTTAAGCCATATTGACAAGCTTGCAAATTTGATGGTATTTTTTTAGGATAATGTCGATACTATAATAAGCGAAGTATTGGATAAG
>JAAYTW010000136.1 GCA_012517955.1 Candidatus Zixiibacteriota bacterium
ATATCTTGACAGACTGGGTTTCGTCGAAATCGAAACGCCGCTTTTGATTCGGTCGACTCCGGAGGGCGCGCGGGACTATGTGGTTCCGTCAAGAGAGCATCCCGGCTGTTTTTACGCGCTTCCGCAATCGCCGCAATTGTTTAAGCAGATCCTGATGATTTCCGGATTCGACAGATATTTCCAAATCGCTAAATGTTTACGCGATGAAGATCTTCGCGCCGACCGTCAGCCCGAACATTCGCAAATTGATATGGAGATGGCGTTCGTAACAATCGATGATATTTTTGGCGTGGTCGAGGGAATGATAAAGCATGTATTTTCTGAAGTTAAAGGCGTGGAACTGCAGATTCCTTTTCCGAGGTTGTCGTACGATGAGGCGATGAGCCGGTTCGGGTCCGATAAGCCGGATTTGCGTTTCGGGATGGAGATTTTCGACATTTCCGAGAAAGCGGCCGGCAGCGGTTTTTCCGTATTCGAAACCGTGGTGCGTACGGGAGGAATAGTCGGCGCGATTGTTTTGAAAGGTGGAGCTTCCTTATCCCGAAAGAATCTTGATGAGCTGGGTGAAATTGTTAAAAAAACGGGAGCAAGGGGATTGGCGCATATTGCTTTTTCGGGGGGTGAGATTAAGTCGCCGTTAAGCAAGCATATCGATGGTGAAAAGTTGGCGGAAATTAAAACGAAGTTAGGGGCCGGCGACGGCGATATGGTATTAATCGTGGCCGATAAAAAAACGCCCGCGTTGAAAAGTTTAGGTGCGTTAAGGCTTGAATTGGCGCGCCGATTTAAACTTATCGATGAGAATCAGTGGAAATTTTTATGGGTGAACAAGTTTCCGCTTTTCGAATACAATCCTGACCTTAAGAGATTTGACGCCATGCACAATATCGTAACGTCACCGTGCGGAGATGAAGAACATTTATTGGATGAAGGGTTTGTTTCCGATTTACCTTTGGAAGATGAAAATCATCCTTGGGCGCGGATACATGCCAACCAATATGACCTAGTTTGTAATGGGGTGGAATTGGCATCGGGCGGGATAAGAATTCATCAATCGGAAATGCAAATGAAAATCCTGCGGATATTGGGGATGTCGGAGCAGCGGGCGGAAAATATGTTCGGATTTCTTCTCAAAGCGCTTCGCTATGGGGCGCCGCCGCATGGGGGAATAGCCCCGGGTTTGGATAGGTTGGTTACGTTGATGACCGGCGGTGAGTCGATTCGCGACGTAATCGCTTTTCCCAAAACCACGGGTGGTCGTTCGCTCATGGACGGTTCGCCCACGCCAATCGATGATGACCAGTTAAGAGAACTCGGTTTGAAACTGGATAAAAAAATAGATTAAACGAGGCAATAAAACAAAGTGGCGGAAAAAAAATTACATATCGAGGGAATCGATTTTCGCATTTTATTTGGCCAGCACAATACAAATTTAAAAATCCTGGAAGACGAGTTTCCAGTAAAAATAACGGCTCGGGGCGATTGGGTCCAACTAGAGGGGGAACAAAAAGAGGTAAGCGCCGTCGCCAAAGTAATCGAGGATATATTTAATCACGTAAAAGCCACCGGCGAACTGACCGATAGGTATATTCTTTATTCCATTGCCATGGTTAAGGAAAACGGCGCCGGTCCTAATAAGGAAATACTTGACGCCGAACCGATGGTCATTTCGCTGACGACACATCAGGCGATAAAACCAAAAACAATCGGGCAGAAAACCTATGTAAATTCAATTGATCATAACGACCTTGTGTTCGCTATAGGGCCGGCCGGTACCGGCAAAACTTATCTGGCGGTGGCTAAGGCGGTGATGGCGTTTAAGCAGAAGTTGGTTAATCGTATTATACTTACGAGGCCCGCGGTCGAAGCTGGAGAATCATTGGGATTTTTGCCGGGGGATATTCGGGCCAAAGTTGACCCGTATTTGCGGCCGCTCTACGACGCGCTTCATGATATGATTGAGGCGGATAAAATAAAAAGGCTGATGGAACTCGGCATAATCGAAATCGCCCCGCTTGCTTTCATGCGCGGCCGAACTTTAAACAGCGCTTTTGTGATTTTGGATGAGGCTCAAAACACGTCGCACGGCCAGATGAAAATGTTTTTAACGAGAATGGGACTCGGTTCCAAGGCGATTGTGACCGGCGATATCACCCAGATAGATTTGGAAGATAAAAATAAGTCGGGCCTGCTCCGCGTGAAAAAAATCATAGGCGGCATAAAGGGAATCGCGTTCGTTGAGCTTAGCGAAAAAGACGTGGTGCGACATCGATTGGTTCTGGATATAATAAAAGCGTACGACAAATACGAAAACCGGAAAAAAGGTGATTAAATTTCATTTGGGGAATAAAGGTTCCGGCGCGAATGGGGCCGGTTTCGAGAGAAACGGTGGCGACGCCATAAAAAGCGGTCGAAGCGTATTTTTCAGGTCGGTTCTTCTGATTTTGCTGATACTGGGAATCACGTTCCTGTATCCTATCGAAAAGATTTACCTGCCCTTGGATATACCCAGTTTGGGCGAGGTCGCCCCCGATGATATTATATCTCCATTTGATTTTCCCATTTACAAGAGTCCCGAGGAACTTGAACACGAGAAGCAGGTAATTCTGGCCAATTTGAAACCGGTTTTGAAGTTCGATACTTTAGAAAGCGGCGTGGTCCTAAGAGAAATCCGCGATTGGTTCGAAAGGCTCGAAAACATCCAAATGACCGCGCTTTCCGTTGAGGAAAAACTGGCCGCGATTAAAGCCTCCAATCCATCGCTTACACAATCGACTTTAAATCAATTGCTCATAAAAAAAAGCTATCAACAAATAAAAAATACGGCTTTGGCCGCTTTGGATTCTTTAATCGCGGGCGGTATCGTCAACGATAGAAACACCCTGCCTTTGAAAAATTCGGCGTTGGCCATAATTAATTACGGAGATTCGTCAAAGACCCTGATGAGAGAAAGCTTGCCGGATACCAATACCATCAGGACCCAGGCGATGGAGCGCGCCGCTTCATTGGCCGGCAAGAATCCCGATATTGCGGCCGCCGCCGCGGAGATTGCCGCCATGTTCGCCAAACCCAACCTGGTGTTTGACAAGCAGGCGACCGAACAGAATCGAATAACCGAGCTGGCTAATATGCCGCTGACCAAAGGCATGGTTTTCAGCGGAGAAAAAATAATCAACGCAGGCGAACGGGTCAGCGAGTTTCATCGGGATGTTTTGGTATCGCTGGCCAAATATCGAAGCCAAGTTAACCCCGGCCGGGGATTATGGGAAATATTGCTTCCGCTTTTGGGAAGGATATTTTTCGTGGCCTTTCCTATAGTTTTCTTTTACCAGTATTTGTATTATTTTAAAAAAGGGGTATTCGCTTCCAACGGCGATTTGCTTTTATTCGGTATT
The DNA here is from genome assembly GCA_012517955.1 of Candidatus Zixiibacteriota bacterium. GTDB lineage: Bacteria > Zixibacteria > MSB-5A5 > UBA10806 > 4484-95 > JAAYTW01. The sequence goes on from JAAYTW010000136.1 coordinate 3,396, forward strand.
TTATTCGCGGGCGAGGTTGTATTGCTTCATGTGATAATGTCGCAATCATTTTTATCGCCGTATTTGGTGCCGCTGGCGATAGCTTCCATGTTGACAACGATTCTCTTCGACGAGGAAATCGGCGTGGCCATGACGACATCGCTGGCGATGTTGGTTGGGGTTTTATCAGGTTTTAAGCTTAATCTGGCGTTTGTCACTTTTATAGTTGGTGTTGTGGGATGTTATTCCGTCAGACACGTTCGTCAGCGGCACGATTTTTACAGACCGATGTTGTATTTGTGCTTGACGTATGGTTGTTCGGTATATTTAATCGAATCGCTCAAACTTACGCCGATAGCACAATTGTGGCCGCATGTGGCGCTGGCGGTCACGAACGGATTTATTTCGCCCATTTTAACGATTGGATTGTTGCCGCTTTTCGAAACGGCGTTTGGAATCACGACCGATATTACTCTTCTAGAGTTATCTGATTTAAATCGGCCGTTATTGAAACGACTTGCGCTGGAAGCTCCCGGGACTTATCATCATTCTATCATGATAGGGACTCTGGCGGAAGACGCGGCGGAGACTATTGAAGCGAATTCGCTTTTGGCAAGGGTTGGGTCGTATTACCATGATATAGGCAAGATGCTCAAGCCAGAATATTTCGTCGAAAATCAACTTGACGCCGGCAACAAACATGAAAAATTAACTCCGACGATGTCGGCGATAATTTTGGAAGCGCATGTTAAAGAGGGCGTAGAGTTGGCAGTCAGGAATGGTTTACCGAAAAGTATAATCGAATTCATCACCGGTCATCATGGCACGGGAGTTATGACCTATTTTTATAACAAGGCGAAACAAGAGGATGATATAAACGCGGATATAGATGATTTCCGGTATCCGGGACCGAATCCGCGGTCGAAGGAGGTAGCGATTGTGATGCTGGCTGATTCGGTGGAAGCGGCCTCCCGTACTTTGGACGACCCCAAGCCGGCGCGAATCAAAAGCCTGGTGCATCGCATTTTTCTGGAGAAGCTGGATTCGGGTTTGCTGGAAAATTCGGACCTGACCTTGCGCGACATCGTTAAAATTGAGAATAGTTTTGTGCGAGTATTAACGGCTTTCTTCCACCGCCGGATTAAGTACCCCGAAAAGAAAGAGGCAGTTTCATAAAAATCCAGTTTTATATTCAGGATAAGCGGTATCGGCCGCCCATAGCGGCGATTAAAAAGATAATGAATAATCTGGCGATAAAAAGCCGGTTATCTGGGTCTTTGCTTATCATTTTTGTGAACGATCGGCAAATAAGCGAGCTGAATTACCGTTTCAAGAGAAGGCTTGCATCGACGGACGTATTGGCTTTTGATTTGGCCTTTAAACCGAAAGCCAAATATGTCGAGGGGGAAATTTATGTGAACCTTCAAGCGGCGCAACGTCAAGCATCCGAATACCGTGTGAGTTACGAGGAAGAAACCGCGCGTTTGTGTGTTCATGGAATGCTTCACTTGATAGGCTACGATGACCATCATCCGTCTGACCGCAAAAAGATGTGGCAGATACAAGAAAAGTGCGTGAAAGGGAAATTCAATGGATTCAAAAGGCAGCGATGAGCCCCCGATTTTCAAAAAGCGTAGAAGCGGGATGAAATCACGCTTTAAAGAATGGTTGCGTGTTTTTTCGGACGATGAACAGACCCCCGAGAAGAAAGAAGAACTTATAAAAAAATCAGTCGAGGAATTTTCCACCAGTCTTGCCGGCGCCGATAACGAATTGGGGTCACAGGCGCGCGACATGATTTTCGGAATCGTAGATATCACCACCACCACGACCAAAGAAATCATGGTTCCGCGCGTTGACATAGTGGGAATCGAAGCAGGCTCATCCGTGAAAGACGTTATCGGTTTGGTCAAACGCTCTGGGCATTCGCGTTTGCCGGTTTATGAAGAATCGCTGGATACGATTTTGGGCGTTTTATACATCAAGGATCTTTTTGTCGAGGGGGTCAAAGAAGATCACATTATTGACAGGTCCATGTATCGCCCCGCTTATTTCGTTCCTGAAAATAAAAAAGTCAGCGAACTACTCAAAGAGATGCAATCGAAAAAGAACCACTTGGCGATTGTCGTTGACGAATACGGCGGTACCGCTGGATTGGTTACTCTGGAGGATATTCTGGAGGAAATTGTCGGTGAGATTGAAGATGAGTATGATAAAGGGGCTCCCGTCGTTAAAAAACTTGACGACCATCATTACGCGGTGAAAGGCTCAGTCGCCATACACGATTTGAACGAAGAATTGCAGCTTCAGCTTCCGGAGGACCAGTTTGAAACTGTGGGAGGGGTGATATACGATCTTGTCGGCAGCCTGCCGCCGCAAGGGGCGAAAGTATCTTACAAGGGCATCAATTTCATCGCCGATAGAGTTGAAGGCCAACGTATTATCAGGGTTATTGTGGAAACACCGGCTCAATGTGCCGGCGAAAACGATTTCCCGAATGATTGATGTTTTGAACCGTTTTTCGTGTCGGCCGCAAATTCTTCGCAAAGAATCAAGTATCTATTTGACTTTTCCTTTTATCGATGAATTTTTCCTTAATTAAAAGCCCCGTTATAGCCAAAATCAGCAAAATCAGGGTGATTTTGCTTAAAGTAAACGTGGCATTGAACGTTTTATTTTCGAACTTGCAGACGATGGAATGTTTACCCTGTTTGAGCGGAATCGCTCGAAAAGCAACGTCGGCTTTCAGGGTGGTAAGAAGTCGGCCGTTTTCGTAAGCATTCCAGGCCGGATAATAGTTTTCGCTTAAAAATAAAAATCCATCCCTGGCCATATCGATATCGACCTTGAAGCTTGAGTTGGTGATATCATATATGATTCCCGGTGTCAGCGGATATTTGGTTGTGTCGTCGGCATTGACCGCGATTCCTGATGGGGGCGATTCCAGCAAAAGGCGGCTTCGATAATCGAAAGTAGTATCATATAATATCGAAACGATTCGGTCTTCGTCGGGGATAACCGAATAATTATATATCGCGCAAGCGCGCGGGAAAGCGGTCATATTTTCATAAATACGGATACTGCCATAATTGGCAGCCTCCTTAAAACGTTGGGGTGGGAGCTGCTGACGGCTTACCACGTATTTGGCATTAAGCAAATCCTGGACCGACCGAAAAACCAGTCCCCGCACGTTTCCTTTGTTACCGGCTAATTTATCGTGGCAGGCAAGCTGGTTGCCATGAAGCGCGGTAAGCGATAGTTCCTCTATTCCATGGTAGGCCAGGTAATAATCGGGTAGAGTCTGCGGTAAAACAAATACTCGGAACGGCCCCTCGGCTTGTTTCGTTTTGAAGAAATCGACTGCCGGGGTTTTATCGAGATACTGTTTAGGGTCAATCGGCACTATATAGCGCGTGTTATAGCTCCATAGGTATATAAAAGTCATCACGCCCAGCACAATCACCAGCATATCCGATTTGACTTTTTTATCCAGATGGAGGCGGAGCAAACCATATAATACCCAGACAAAAACAAGGCTTATAACGGCTCCGATAGCTACGCCGTCGAGGCTCCGGCGAAGCGTTTCCAGTTTCTGGGGTTCGGGGGTGTATCCAAATATAGCGAACCAAATTTTGAAAAAATTCATTTGTAATATGATAAGCAAAGCGATAATGGCCGTATAGGCGAGCGATATGTAGGTATAATATTTCCAGGTTTTCTGGATGTTTTTATCATCGCGTTTTTTTTCTAAAATACTTTCCAGTCCCATCGCGCCCAATGTAATGACCGAAAAGGCGGTAAGGAAACTGATAAGGCTTGGAGCGCGGAAACTTTTGATACCTGGAATCTGATAGAATAATTTAAAGAAGGGTGTGCTGTCTCCCAGCGCGTAAAGAAGGGTCGCGATAGCCGTCGCGAAAAAGAACCATTTGCCTCGTTTTTTCCAGAGCCCCAGCCCTAGAATCGACAAAAATATCGCCAGAAGGCTAAAATGCTCAGAGTTTAATTTAAAGGGGTTCCTGCCCCAGTAGGTCTGTTTTTGGTTTCCCACATCATCGCCGACAAATTCCGGAAAGAAATCAGCGGCGGCCTCTTCCCAACTCATGGCCCACGAAGTCGAATATTCATAGCCTTTACCGGTGTCCGTTCGTTCGGTCCGCATCGAGTATTTTTTCAAGTACTGGTAGGGGGCTAAAAATTGTACCAATGAAAGGGCGAGCCCGATTATCACCGCTAATCCAAATGACAAAATGAGCTTAATCGGCGCTTTTTTCTGGTCGAGCCAGAGTTGAACGAGTTTGACGATGACATATAATCCGAACGTGACAAAAAGGAAATATGCCAACTGCATGTGAGGGCTGGCCACAATCAGGAAAAAGACCAAAGACATTATCAAAAAATAAAGAAGTCTGCCGGTTTTAATAGCTTTTTGGAAAATGAAAAACAAAACGGGAGTCAGCGATATGACGAATATTTTGCCGTTGTGGCCGGCGTAAACAAGCGATATGAATACCGGCGCCATCATATAAAACAGTCCGCCCAAGAATGCGACTTTACCGCGAATATCAAGTTCCTTTAAAAAAAGGTACATGAAGATACCGGCAATAAACACGTGGAGCGCCAATAAGAATCCCCAGGCGTAATTGACGCCGAACAGCATATAAAAAACGAAACTGGGAATATAAAAGATATCGCCGTGAATCGCTTCCATGAACGGCATGCCGCCATGAATATAAGGATCCCAAAGAGGCCAGGTTCCGTGAGCCTTGAAGTAATCGATATAGAAATGACGGAAAAACAAATTACCGGCCATAAGGTCGGTGCCAAACACCAGTTTCGAAAAAGCGAATATCGTTTTATAGAATAACAGGATTGTCGCTAGAGCATACGCTCCAAGATAATAATAAACCGGCTTGCCCGGCAGCGATTCGAATAAATCGAATCCGGCCGGCTTTGACTTTGTCGATTGCGCCATGTTATCTCCTTAATAAATAATATTTACTTATCCGTTTTTGTCGAGACCGCCAAAGCGAGAAGCACATTAAAACCCTCCACGACGGTGAACCAGATTCTCTGGATGATGGCAATCGCCAGGGCGACCTCTTTTGGCAGAAATTCGCCGAGCATCACCACCAGCATAGCCTCGCGCACGCCTAAACCTCCCGGGGCAAGCAAAATAACATATCCGATAACCCAGCATAAGGGAAGTATTGTGGCGAATTTTAATAAATTAACCGAACCGATAGGAGCCATGGAGTTAACGAGCGCGTAAAACGCCAGACTATGAAGCAACCAGGAAATAATAAATATCAGTACGAATTTGAGTATCGCCCAGTAACCGAATTTTATTTCGATAGTTTCTTTTTTTAGAAGCCGCAATCCGGTGTTTATGATTTTGTCAAGCACCCAGGGATGGATAACTATCATGCAGCCAATTAACAGAATCACCATCGCCGGCAAATATCCTTTGAGGGAATCGGAAAAAAAGAAATAGCAGAGTCCCAGAATCAGTCCAGAGGCTTTGCCGGCCACCTCGTTTGTGATGACGGCAAGAGTTGTTTGTTTTTTATTGATTCCATATTCACTGGTATAAACGATAAGACCGACAACGCTCCAGAGTTTGCCGGGAAGATACCTTCCGATATTGGTGATGTTTATTATCCGAAATATCTGTTTCAGGCTCAATCGGGCGCCCGCCAGCTCTCTGAAAATAAGCTGATAGATATATACGGTTGAGAGCAAGGCAATCCATAAAATGACTATGGATAAAAGCAGCAGCCAGATATTAAAATGCCACTGATAGTCCTGAAGCATATTCCAATTCTGAATTAAATAATACGACATGAATACTATGGCGGCCAGGCCCAGAACGATTTTGATGGTACTTTTAAGGTTGCGACTAAATTGAGGTTGGACAGGACGCGATTCGGTCATCTATTTCTCCGATTGATTTCGAAGGGGCGCAATGAAACACTTCCATACGAGCCTTTATGACTCCCGCCGGCATTATAATTTTCTATCCATTATTTAGCAAACAATTTATCCGCGCGGTTCAGATAAAAGAATCGGCATTATCGTCTATTCGGTCGAGGCGATTGGTTTTATCGATATAAATCATTGTTTTCATCAGGATATCAAGGGCCTGCCGTATTTTAATCTTGCTTTCGGCGGATATTTTCGGCGCGGCCGACTTCATATACTTATCAAAATCGGCATCGGTTAGCGTCATATAATATATGATTATTAGATTTTAAATTAAGCATTGTCAATAAATAAAAGGGGGCGCGGTCGCGCCCCTGGATTATCTGATAGTCGCCGGGTTATATTACAGTAAATATATTTTTTCGCGGCCCCTGGCGACTTTTTTGGTGGCATTGCGGGTATCCACAATCAAATTGGCTTTATCGACAATCCACTGGTAATCGTAATCGGTGTGATCGGTAACGATAGTCACGCAATCAAGACTTGTCAGCAATTGCGATGTGAGGTCGGTTGACTTAGCGACCTTGTCGCCCTCAAGCCGAACGGTATGGACATACGGGTCATTATATATCACCTGAGCGCCTTTAGTTTCGAGGAGGCGTATGATGTCGAGAGCCGGCGATTCACGGACGTCGCTGATGTCGCGTTTATAAGCGATTCCGAGAACCAGCACCTTGGCGCCTTTGAGCGATTTTTTTCGGTCGTTGAGCGCCAGCATGATTTTATCGACCACATATTCGGGCATCCGGGAATTAATATCTCCCGCCAGTTCGATAAAACGGGCGTAATAATTAAGCGAACGTAATTTCCAGGAAAGATAATGAGGATCTATCGGGATACAGTGACCGCCTAATCCCGGCCCGGGGTAAAACGGCATAAAGCCAAAGGGTTTACTGGCGGCCGCATCGATAACTTCCCAAACATTTATTTTTAAGCGATCACACATCAGCGCCAGTTCGTTTACCAAGCCGATATTGACCGAACGGAAAGTGTTTTCGAGCAACTTGACCATCTCGGCCGCTCTGGTCGACGATACGGGTATGATTGCAGTTACGACCTGTCCATAGAGCAATTGGGTGATTGCCGTGCAGGCCGGAGTAACGCCACCGACGATTTTGGGCGTATTATGGGTTCCATACTTGGGATTTCCGGGATCGACGCGTTCGGGCGAAAATGCCAGAAAGATGTCTTTACCGACCTTAAGCCCCTTCTCCTCGAGAATCGGCATTAGTAATTCTTCCGTGGTCCCTGGATAGGTGGTTGATTCAAGCACTATCAACTGTCCGGGGCGAAGATATTTCTGAATTTCGGTGACCGCCGCCAAAATATATGAAACATCAGGGTCTTTGGTTTTATTCAATGGGGTCGGGACGCAAATTGAAATGCAGTCAACATCTTTAAGGACAGAAAAATCATCCGTCGTCTTTAGCCGTTTTTGGTCGACAAGCTCTTTGACCTGCGAATCCTTGATGTCGTCGACATCGGATTTTCCGGCGTTAAGGATATTGACTTTTTTGGGATTGATATCAATGCCGATGACCTTAAAACCGACTCGACCGAATTCGACCGCCAGAGGCAAGCCGACATAGCCCATTCCGATAATGCCTATGACGGCTGAGTGATTCAAGACTTTTTGTTCGAGCAGTTTGGCCCGGTCGATTTTGGGCGCGGTTTTGGTTTTTGGGGACATTTTTCGTTTTTTCACGTTTTCTCCTTTTATGTTTATTTTACGGAATTTGCTTATCGTCCATAAATGGGAATCGTTGTTGTTTTTCGGCGTTTATCTTTTTATATATCTGTATAATCGTCAATTTGATGTCATATATTATAAGCTGATTTTCCGTGTAACAAGCGGTATTTGTTTTATTTTCCTGCGTCTCTTAACTATCTTAAGTATTCGGTTAGTATACGTTGGTTGACAGTCTTTTGTGCCAATAATCATAGACTTTTTTCAATGTGTCCCTAATATCGATACGCGGTTCCCAGCCGGTTTCGGATTTGATTTTTCGGGGCGATCCAATAAGAATCGGGATATCTACGGGGCGAAGACGGTCAGGGTCGGTCTTTATAGCGATTATTTTGCTCGAAAATCCGATAATCTGTTGAAGTAATAAATCCAACTTTTGACCAATTCCTGAACAGACATTATAGGCCTCGCCTGGTCGTCCCTTTTCGAAAATCAATTCGTAAGCTTTAATAACGTCTTGCACGTCGGTATAATCGCGAACCACATCCAGATTGCCCACCTTGATTTCGGGTGAAGCCATACCAAGTTCTATAGCGGCGGTTTGTCTGGCCCAATCCGAAATGACAGCCTGGGTCGATTGTCGCGGACCGATATGGGAGAAAGCGCGAATGCGGTAGACGGGGACTCCGTATGATTTGAAGTACTGGTATCCCATCAAATCGACGGCCGCTTTGGAAACCCCATAAGGATTAACCGGCGCCAATAATGCGGTTTCACTGACCGGCACATCGTTGGGGCCAAGCTGGCCGTAAATTTCGGATGATGAAACCAGGATGGTCTGAGCCGGTTTTTTTTGTCGGGCGATAGCCTCAAGCAAATTCTGGGTTCCGGTTATGTTAATTGCGAATGTTTCGGCGGGATTATCGAAAGAAAATTTCACTGATGAAACCGCCGCCAAATGTACTACCCGATCGGGATTGTAATCGGCGATTACCTCTGCGACGCGATCTTTTTGGCGAAGGTCGCCGATATATATTCTGGCCGAATCGGGAATTACTCCGGCCTCGATATCAGTTTCGAGGCAGAAACCGGCGATTTGATTGCCCTGGTCGGATAAATAATTGGCCAGATGGGCGCCGGCGAATCCATAGATGCCAGTTATCAGAATCTTCATCGCGTTAGCCCGTTTTCCAGAATTTCATAACCGATAATTATACAATATTACATTTTATAATGAAACAAAAAATTGATATCAACTCGTGATATTAATGCCGTTCTATTAGCTTGACATCTCGGGGGTGGAAATTTATTCTTTGATTTATGAAAGCACAGGGCATGAGGATTTATCCGGCTCGCCGGATAAATTTGGCGATTCTTGGAAATAAGCGAATAGCGATTCTGGGGTATGGGTCGCAGGGGAGAGCCCAGGCGCTGAATTTGCGCGATTCGGGATTTGAACCAATAATCGGATTACCGACCGGAAGCCGTTCCCGTCAAAGGGCATTTTCCGACAAGTTTAGAATCAAAACCCCGTCTGATGCCGTTAAGGATGCCGATATAGTAGCTGTGCTGGCACCGGATCATGTCCATGGCGAATTGTTTGCGAATGACATTGGCAAAGCGATTCATCCAGGGCAGATATTTATTTTCGCGCACGCGCTATCGGTGCATTTCAAGCTTATTGAGCAGCCGACAGGCATTGATTTCTTATTGGTGGCTCCGCACGCGCCGGGGCTGCGGATGCGGGAACGGTTTATGCGAGGGGGAAGCGTCTCGGCGTTTATTGGAAAGACCGATAAATCATCTGAAAAAAGTTTGAGATTCGCGGCGGCTTACGCGAAAGCAATCGGCTGTAATCACCGGGCGCTAATCGTTTCGTCGTTTACCGATGAGGCCATTGGCGATATATTCGGCGAGCAAGCGGTACTCTGCGGGGGTTTGGCCGGATTGCTTAAGGCTGGTTATAAAACCCTGGTTAAATCGGGAATTCCACCGCATAACGCGTATCTTGAATGTATCTATCAACTTGATTTGATAGTCGACCTGATTAAGCGGTATGGTATAGGGGGGATGTACGAACGAATCAGCCTGACCGCCCGGTATGGGTCAACAAGGGCCGAGAATAAAATTATCAACGCGCAATCCGAAAAAGCGATGGGCGAATTATTGAAAGGTATAAAAAGCGGGAAATTCGTAAAAGAGTTGCTCAAGAATTCAAAAAAAGGGGTTGCGGCGAAACCCGCAAGAGCAGCAAATACCTATCAACAGCAAATCGATTGCCTGGCGCGGCGGTTTTCATCGATAAGCGACCAGTAGGCATCTCACCGGTCGAAAATAATTTACATTTTCAAAAAACCATCAACGGCGGTTTTCGGGGCTTTGTCGATATTGATATGGATATCAACCAGGGATTTGATAATTTGCTGTTCGTAATCTTCCAGCCCCTTAGCGCAATCATCGCATAATGGCAATATCGAACCGCGGGTTGATATTTTGCCGCAATTGGCGCATTTAATCGGTTTGTTGTTCATAGCGATTGCCGTTTGCTGAATAATTTGCTGCTGTAATTAATCGTATTTTGGATATCAATCACCTTCCCGCATTTGGGGCACAGGTAACCGCTCCAGGTGCGTATGGTATTAGCCCGGCATTGATTACAAATTATTCTGTTTTTTTTAGGCTGCATATCTTACTCCTTTATTCTGTTATTTTGTCGCAAGCAACAGCACACTTACCCCGACCGCCGAATATGGCAACACCGCCAAAAACGAGAGCCCGAAATATGTCGATATGGCCAGCGCCACCAGGCCGCCGATTACGCCGATTACTAAAGACCATTTCAACAGCGGTTTGATAAGAATCACCAGCACCAGCAGCACCGCTATCATGATTACCAGCCGGATATGGTCGGCGACTGCCGGGCCCACCGAAGGTATCTGGGCGGCGGCCGTCTTGAGGGCGGCCTCAAGCTGGAGATAGTGCTCAGACAGTTTATCGACAAAAACCTTCAGGCGTTCCATGATAATCAGGCTTCCTCGACAGGTTCAATCGTCAATGATGATTCTCCCACCCGTTTAAGTCCCACCATCCTCTCGGTTAAAAAATTCTGGGAGGTGATCCATAGTTGCGACATTTCCAGTACTTCTTCCTGGCTTACGTCATCGATCCAGTCAATTATCATGTTATCGATCTTGGTGCCGTTGACCAAGAGGTCGTCCATGGTAAGTGTGAATCTCATTTTCATGCCATCTCCCTTGTTAAGTTTTCACAGATATTCTCAACAAAGGACATGCCTTGTGATTTGGTCAGCGGCTGAACATGAAACATCAGGTAGGCAAACTGATAATACTTATGGCATTGCGTGTTTCACCGATAGCGGGAAGCGGCGATTTTTGGGATTTGAAACATCGCTTTTTAACGGCGATTTATGGGGGAGTTCCCATAGTTTAGGGGAGGGATGCCAGTGGGGGGAGGCCGGTATTGCGGGGCGATTTTATTTTGGTGAAATGTAGTAATTTGCGAGGTGAGTTTATTTATGAGATATCAGTCAAGAAAAGTGGGTCGAAAGCCTTGTGCTTTCGACGCCGAATTATTGTCGAAACCATAAAGGTTTCGACCTACGGACTTCTTCGGGTAAAATATGGTAATCTGTGAGGGGAGTTTGTTTGAAGGTCATCAGAACCTGTGATAGATGGGCGGGGCAGGGATAATAGCTTTGGGAATCATAGTTCCCGAAGTACAAAAAAATACAATGATGGGGATAAATAGCAATGATAAAAGTGA
>JAAYTW010000137.1 GCA_012517955.1 Candidatus Zixiibacteriota bacterium
AAATTAGTTGTTTATACAAATCAGACTTAAATACGCATTTAAAATTACGATGGGGGGTATGTTGGAAAGAGGAGTGTGCGATGAATAAACTTAAAGCGGTTCAATCAGCCGAATTATCGGCCACCCCAATCGCGAATAATCTTCAGAGATATTGTGACTTAATCAATTCAAATATCAGACCGCCGGTGCCTGTGAAGCCGGACGATATTTATATCCGGGCGATGTTTATCATAAGCGACGGCGTCAATGCTTACGGCGGGAAATTCGACCGGGTCGACATGCCTGAAATCGCGCGGCGGTTTGTGGATTCGCCTGTGTTAATTGGACACGACAAAGGCGGACTGCCGATTGCCCGTAATTTCTGGGCGGAAACGGTGGAAAAAGACGGCGGCCTTTGGATTAAAAGCTATTTCTACTGGCTGAAACAATCCGAAAACGCCGAACGCTTGGCACTTAATATTGATGCCGGCATTTACAAGGAATGTTCCGTCAGTTTTATCTATGACACACCCGAATGTTCAGCCTGTGGGCAAGATATAAGAACCTGTGGCCATCAAGTCTCCAGGGATATCCATTTTTATTATCGCGGCGTCGAAAAAATCCTTGAAACATCCCTGGTGTACCGAGGAGCGGTTCCGGGAACGTCTATCACGGACCAGCTTGCGATAGACAAACCGAATTCAGGAGTATTCCGTTTGATTCCGGCGGCCTCAGGCCAATTCGGGTTGGCGTCTGAACCAAATTCAAAGACCGTCGCGGCAAGACTTGGCGGGCGGCGGTTTTATCTGGTAATGCAGGAGTAAAGCAGTGTCGGCGAAATATCGCGATTATGCGTTGACAATTATTCTGGTCATACTGGCGGCGTTATCGACTTATTATACTACTATCGAGAACCTTAAGGTCGAATTATCGGGAAAAGCCGAAGAAAACTTTGTCGCCAATCTGGACAAGCGCATTTCCAACCTTGAAATCAGGCTGGCGGAAAATTTCGCCACAAAAAAGGATTTTTATCAACTCAAGGAGGATTTGCTGCTGCGTTTGACCCGAATTGAAACCCGGCTCGATAACCAGTTCAAATATGACAGTAAATCAGCCGCCAAGTATTCGATTGGCAGCGCGAATCTGCGTTATCTAAACATCAACAACATGGTCCGTTATGGCGGACAAGGAGTCAATCGTTGAATATTCAAGAATGTATAGACTTGCTGGCCGTTTCGGCGGAAATAATCGACGGTGCGCCTGCCAGGGGCTTTCTCGACCTGGATACCGTAAGGAACACTATCCAGAAAACGCGTCGGTTTCTCGAAAATGCAGCTCCGCAATACGAATTGGGGCTCATATTAAAAGACGATTTAATCGCGTCTTTGAAAGCGAAAATCAACGTCTTAAAAATCGTTGACAGCGGGCAATTATTGGCACCGGTCGAAAACATCCTTGATTCCGATAAGTTCGATTTCGAGCAGATTAAGGCTATTCAAACCGAAATCGACAAATCGCTGGCGAAATCTTTCGGTACCCCCGAGGTTTCCGCCGGCGTATCTAATCCAACCAATGTAAATGACTATCGCTGACAAAGGAGCAAAAATGGCGATTCGCGAACATAATTTAGATTCGATAGGCGGACTGTTCGCCACATTTAAAATTCATCAGACAGCGGGAAACGACGACCTTAAGGATAGCGATATCGGCAAGGCCGTGGCCATAACCGGCAATTATGAAATCGGTTTCGGCGCCAACGGTGACCCCTTGTTGGGGAAATTAATCGACCTCTCGCTGACCGATAACGACAAAGGGAAGCGGGTGGCCACCGTCCAAATCAGCGGCATAATGACGCTTCCAGTAGCCGCGGTAATCCCATCAATCGGTAATAGAGTTGTGGTGAACGGTTCCGGTTCTGTCCGGCAGGCGCCGGTGCTGACCGGATACGACCCGGCTGGCGGCAATGTCGCCCGGGGAACAGTAATCAATGTGAACGGCACAACCGATGTTACAATCATTTTGAATTAGGAGTAAACGATGAATTGCGAAAATCTGAAAGGGTTTATAGATAAAGTCAGCCCATATGCCTTTGGTGAGAAAAACACAAATGGGCGATTGGGGTCGGCGGGAATGGTCGATTTATCGCGCGCCAAAAGTATTAAGATTGAGAAAGAACTATATCTGGAGGCTCAAAATCGCGGTCTTTCGTTAAGCGAGCTTCTGGAATTGCCGGAATTCGATCCCTCGCCGGCCGGATCGCCGCTGGACGCCTTTGAACGTCAACTGGCGCTGCACGGCCTTCGCACCGGCGGGAAAAACCCCGTGACAGTCGATATGTTTTATCAGGCCGCGCCGGCTTTGATGCCGGAATTCGTGATGAGGGAAATCCGGCGTGGCCAGAATATGCGCCCCGAACTGGGGCGGCTAATCGCCTCGACATCCGGAGTAGGCGGTTCGCGTTACACCCCGTTTTTTATCGACACCGGCGCTACCGACAAAAAGTTATCGCTTCGCCCCACGGCCGAGGCCGCCGAGGCGCCCGCGATTACCGTAACCGATCAGGCGAACACTGTTGTGATTCCCGATTACGGACTCAGCCTTAAGGTAACCTATAGGGCTTTACGCAATCGCACGATGGCTCAATTTAAAGTGCTGCTATGGTATATCGGTTACCGGCTGGCTTCAGATAGAGTGGCTCTGGCGGTCAACACTATCATCTCAGGCGACGGCAACAACAATGCCGCGGCCGTCATGCATACCGATGTGTCGGGCACGCTTGACTATGAAGACATGGTCAAATTTTTCAATGAAATGTTTCCATATCAGCCAAACGTCATTGTCTGCCACAAGGATATTCTTCTGAAAGTCCTTACAATCAGCGAATTCAAAGACCCGCTAATCGGATTTAAATTCCAGACATCCGGCGAAATCACCTCGCCGCTGGGGGCGGCTATGGTGCGCTGCGATGAGGTTCCCAACGACTATTTGGTCGGAATCGATAATCGTTTCGCTCTTGAAGAAGTTTTCGCCCAGCCTTTGACTGTCGAATACGACAAGATAATCGAACGCCGTTTAGAAGAGGCGGTAATAAGCGAATCGGTGGCCTATGCCAAGATTATCAAAGACGCCGCGAAAATCCTTGAAGTAATCTGGAGCTAAAAAAGAAGGAGCAGGGGCGGGAAAACAACCCCGCCTCTTTTTGACCATGTATAAACTAATCGAAAATGTTTCCGTTCAAAACCCTACGGGCCTTCCGCCTCAGCGTAAACTGTTTCGGTTAAAATCGGGTCCATATACGGGACGTTTGGTCTTGCTTTATGCGAAATCGCCGGGCGAGATAGTGTTGCGGTGGACAGATAATCCGTATGGTAATTGGACGACGCCGCAAACGATTATATCAGATTCATCCGATTACCCGTTCAGCGCTGTAATCGATAGCGACGGCCATATCTATATCGCCTATACAAAACAAACGGTGCTCAGCGCGGTTTACATGAAATTGACGTTCAGCGCCGGCAATTGGGTGGCCGGAACTCCAGCGACTATCTGCAATAGCGGGCCTTGTCATTATCCGGCGATTGCCCGTTTGTCCGCCAATGAGATGTGGTGCGCATATTCTTATTATAACAGCGGCCTTGGAGTTTATTCAATCCGCTCTAAAGTTTCCTATGATCTCGGTGTTACTTGGGGAAGCGGCCCTGCCGACAGCGGCCAGCAGATTTCGGAACCGGCATCGGATATGCCGTACGTCTGTTTGATTCAGGTCGGCGCGAATTTATTCGCGGTCTATTCGCAGGCTCGTTCAAATTTATACTTCCGGCGGCGGATTGGTCCGGCCGGAGATTGGGAAAACGCCGTTCATATCGCGACCGCCGATTATATCGACTATAATTTCGATTGCGCCGCTTCGCCCGACCAAAAACTAGGGATAGCCTTTTGTCCATCTTTAACAAATAGAATCTATTTCCGCGAATATGATGGGGTCGCGTTAAGCGGCCTTCAAGAGGCGGCCCGATATCAGGGGCGTTCGCCGCAGGTGGCTTATCTTGTGAATAAAGTCCACATATTTTTCGCGCGCTCGGCCGGCGGCGGCTTCTGGATTCCGGCCCGCGCGATTAAGGACGGCGCCGATTTCAGCGTCGACGATATAAGCCAAGGCGTCGGTTTGTTCGCCAAAGTTATCTTATATGACGAATCAGTTCCGGCGCATTTCGTCGATAAAACGACGGAGGCGGCCGACGAATCGCCGGCCGATGTTTATCATCCTAACACCTACGCTTTGTTATCTTCAGTAGGCGATTGTCTCTATTTGGCAATGCCGATAAATTTTTCTGCGCCGCCATTGTGCTTTCGACTACCGGCAGCGGCGGTTCGGTTGTTTGGGAATATTTCGACGGCGGCGATTGGATTGGTTTCACGCCTGTTTCGGGCGCTTATCAATTCAATCAAATAAACCAATTGGTGATTTTCTGGGATGATACCGAATCGGTTCCGCCGACCTGGCAGGCCTGCGCGGTGAATTCCGAATACATGTATTGGGTCAGAGCCAGGACGGTTAATCAATTCACAAGGCCGCCTGTCGGGACACAGATTTTGGCGGCCGCTCCAGTAAATCAATTCGTCAAAGCATCGGAGGCCGCGTGAACAGAACGTTGAATTATCTTCGCGGCGGTCGTCGCTGGCTTGTCCCCAACTTGGCTGTCTGGGGCGCCGCCGCCGCTTACCAGATGCCGCTTGCCATGGTGGAGGAATCATCCCCCAAACGGTTGATATTTTGTCTTGCTGAATTGGGGGGAGAAGAGCAACTCGTCAACTACACGGATTTGGTTGACAGTCTCGGTAACCGCCTTCCGGCGACGATATCAAACCCGATAGTAGTGATTATCCCCCGCGGGAAGACGCACTGTTATCTGGTCGGCAGACCATCCAACAGCGGTTTTAAAATCGCCCGCGACTCTTCCGTCGGCCAATCGGTCGTCGATGTTTTAATAATGGAGGTCGATTCGCTATGAGTTTCACCAGCCTTGAAATAGTCCGCAAACACATTTTGGAAAAACATCTGGGCGTCAACCGCGTCGATTCAGAATCGCTTTGTTTTCGAACCGAAGACCCGATTAGAGTCGTTTTTCCGCCTATACAAGAGGGGTCGGAAATAGTAAAATCGATAACCCGGCATCGCCCCGAATTTCAGGTGGCGGCGTTTGGCTCAAGCAATGAAATCTCTTTGTCGGGAAAGCCGGTTGTCAAAGATACCGTGGTTGTCGCCGGCGACAGTTCGCTTGGATTAATCTACCAGGAGAATATCGATTATCTGGTGGATTACGCCAATGGGGTTATTTCTCGAATCGCGTCCGGGGCTATCGACACCGGTCGCGATTTGGCAATCTGGTATTTGCCATATAGGACTTACGCGAAAGATATAGATTATTGGATTGACTACGCAAAAGGGGAATTGGTTCGCCTGTCGGACGGCTCTATTTATCCGGGGCAAGCCCTCGAAATCGATTATATCTCGAAATTCGGTATCATCGACGACGACATAATCGCCAACGCTATCAACGAGGCGAACGAATCGGTATTGAATTATATCGACAGCGCTTATATCAATTCAAGCGACCGTTCGCTGGTAATCGGCGAGACATATCTGGCAATCGCGATTATCTGTCGGATAAAGGCGCTTGAATCGGTATCGGCGGGCATGGCCGATAACGCGAAATCATCATGGTTGGCGATTGCCGACCAATATAGAAATGAGGCCTTCGCGTATTTGGAAAAATTCGCCGCGGCCGTCGGCAGTCTGACCGTTCCTAAAAGAGTCTGAACCAAATAAGGAATGCAATGAAAAAAATACTTAAAGCAGAATTCAGCTGGCAATCGGTTATCCTGATTTCGATTGCGACAGTGATTTTCTTTTTTCATATAAACGCGGGGGCTATTGATATCGGGTTGGTCGGCGTAAGCGACACTTTATCGTTCGGTCCGCTTTTATGCCGCGATACTCTTGGCAAAGAAGCCGTTCCTGACTCGGTGCATGTGTTGGTGTGGTACGGTGGGTGCGGCAACAATACTTGCACTTATACCGCGAGAAGCGTAACTCCGAAAAGCGAAAACTATATCGATACGACAACGCTGGGAGGCCATCAATACTTTTATTATAAAACGGTCGTTGACACAATTGATGGCAATAAAGCCGGCGGACCATATACGGGAGGAGTGGTCTTTTTCAAGCAGGGACAGCCGACAATCAATCAGTTTTCGTTTACCAAAATCGGCAATACCGCCAAGAATTATTTCGCCCGAATCGACACAACAATCAGTTCGCGATTAAGCATAACCGGCGTTCCGGCCTATTTCGATATTATGCGGCTTAATGAGGATGGATATGTTTCGGTTAACTTTAACGATTACTACGGCGCGGTCAATCCGGGATTGTTTACGGCCAGTTACTATTCAAAAATCGCCGATACGGTAGCTCGACGCAACATTGGAATCGATTGGGGGAATATCGCCAATGCTTCAACCAACGTTAACCTCTCGAATACCAGGTTGCGGATTGTCGATTCGCTGGTGGCTTTGACCAATAACTCGATTACATCGTCCAAGTTGGCCTCCGAGGCCATTGACGCCGCCAAAATCAAGGATGGCGCTTTTACCAACATGAAATTCGCTAATGATGCCTTCGATTCTTTGAATTTCGATAACACTTATCGGGCTATGCTGGATCGTCACGCCGGCGGGACATCCGTCTGGTCTACTAATCAGCGTGACAGCCTGCTCGAATTGGCTCGTTCCTATAAGGCCGATTCGCTGGCGGTAAATATCGGCAAGCATGGTGTATCGACTCCCAGGGTTTCACTTCATATGAAATTGGGGAATTATTCCGGCGCGGCGGGCGATAACAACAACCTTAAAGATGATATCGCAGCTTTGAGTCTATCGGGAGGCGGAAGCGAGCCGGAGACTATAATCGTAAAAAGCCTAAACGATTCTTCGGCGATTCAGGGCGCGAAAATCACCATACGCACGCTTGACCAGTTGACCACCCGCGTACCCGGACTTCAAACCGATAACCTGGGACGCCGCCAAATTGAGCTTGACCCCGGTAGTTATGTTATGGCCGTAACCGCCAATAACTATTGTCAGTTGATTGATACGATATCGGTATTAACTGGCGGCGGTTCCGCAGTTGTATACCTGGCCGCATTTGACCCCGGTCAACCGCCGTCGCCCCATTTATGTCGGGTTTACGGCTGGATTTCCGATTTGAGCGGCGAAAAAGTCGACGGCGTTGAAATAAGCGCCGAAATACCCAAGAAATATCAACCCGCTAAATATGCTGGCATGCTGGTGACTCCATATACAACCGGCTGTTTCAGCGATTCGCTCGGCTACTGGGCGTTGGATTTAATCCCAAATGAACTGTTGTCGGAAAGAGATTCCAAATACCTTTTCACTATCAAGTATCATTCTGGAGTAATTTATCGTGTTGAAATCGCCGTGCCTCGATTGGCCAGCTGGCAGCTTCAATAGAAAGGAATGAACATGCAAGAATTGATAGTTATCAAAGCGGGGATATTCGATATCCTCGGGAATTTTTTAAATCAGCGGGCGCTTGAAGCGTTCGGGGCGATTATCCTGGTTATGGTCGGATTATTTACTAAACGCTATATTGTGCCGCTTTTGAAATCCCAGGCCGCCCGCGAAACTGCCGAGCATTTGCTTATTATCGCTGACGATGTCACCGATTATTTCGCTCAGAAATATCCGGGGGCTCATTGGTCAATCTGGTTGGACCGGGCAATCGATAAGATTATCGAAATAACCGGCGTGGGCAGAGAGACCGCAACCAGGGCCGCCCGGGCGGCCGTTTATCGAAAAGACGGCGAGACGCCGGACATACCGAAGCCCCAACCCAAATTAGAAGGGAAAAGTTAGTCAGCCATTTTAAACGCGCATTTCCGGAATTTATTTCGAGGCGGCTTTGACCGCCTCGATTATTTTTGGAATTCGGGCCTGACACATGCCGGGGAGACCCTATATTCCAGATTGTCGCGAAAATTCACCGGATAGTCCCGGACGTGTTAAGGGAACAGGGGAAGGCCAAGAACCCATGGCCCGATGTCGATGCCGTCTCGGATGCGTCGCTTTGTCATTACGGCATGAAGGAGTATTATCTGTGAAGACCTTGCCGCCAAATAATTTCCTTGAAAAACTCCCATAGCGGTAATAAATTCTGCGCCATGATTAAGATGGCTGAACAGAAACAATATCGCGTTAAAATCGATTTTCGCAAATGCGGCAACTGCGGCGCCTGCGTGGCCGTATGCCCGACAGAAGCTTTACACCTGGACCAAATCAAGTTGTCATCAAAAGATGAAAACTGTATCGGCTGTGAATTTTGTGTCATCACCTGTCCAGCGGACGCGTTGGCGTTGAGCGATGAATAAGGCTTATGATGTCATCGTGGTTGGGGCCGGTCCGGCCGGATCGCTTGCCGCCAAACATGCCGCGCTGGGCGGCGTTTCGACTTTACTGATAGAAAAACATCCGGTAATAGGTTGTCCGGTTTGTTGTGCCGAGGCGATTTCAACCACCGGATTGACCAATATCGTCGAACCCGATCCCCGCTGGATTTGTTCGGAAATCGAGCGAGTCCGCCTTCACGGACCCGGTAATTCCAAAGCCGGTATCTATCATCCTAAAGCCGGATTTGTTCTTGAGCGTAAGATATTCGACCGAGCGATGGCCGAACAGGCGGCTATTGCGGGGGCCGATGTTAAAGTCGGCGTGGATGCTCTGGATATAATCCGCGGCAATAACGGTGACATTTCCGGAGTTGTTGCCGATGATAACGGTCGGTCGGTCGAAATCGGCGCGAGAGTCGTTATTGCCGCCGATGGGGTCGAATCGCAAATCGCCTGTAGAGCCGGCTTGAATCCGGTATTAAAACCGAAAGATATTCATTCGAGCTATCAATATCTTATCGGGGGAATCGAGTTGGAACCGCGAACGCTCGAGTTTTATTTCGGCAACGAAACTGCTCCCGGCGGCTATATTTGGGTTTTCGGCAAAGGTGGAGGTTTGGCCAATGTCGGCTTGGCGATTATGCCGACCAAATCGCCGCATAAAAAGGCCGTTGAATATCTGGATGAATTTATCGCCCGGCGATTCAGCAGATATAAGATTATTGAAAGAATGACGGGCGGCGTGCCGACATATATGGAAGCCTTGCCGCTTTATAAAGATAATCTATTGCTGTGCGGCGATGCAGCCCGGGTAATCGATTCGCTTACCGGCGCCGGAATCGCCAACGCGCTTCTGTCCGGAAAGTTGGCGGGGCAGACCGCCGCCAGAATGGTCAGGGAAGGAATAAGCGGGGAGTTTTATCGGAAAGAATTTCTTAAGATAAAAGGCAGAGAGCTTAAATTTTACTATCTTTGCCGCCAGATTTATCTTAAGCTCAGCGATGATGATGTGGTCAATATTTTGAGGTTTGTCGATGATATTTTCGGCGAAAAAGAAATAACGGGTATCAACCCGTTTGAAGTGATAACCAAAATTATCATGTCGCACCCAAAGTTGCTGACCTTGGGCAGACACTTGTTAACGATGAACTAAATTATTTGGCGGCCGCTTTGTTGGCCAATTTTGCTAAACGCGATTTGAGGCGAGCGGCTTTATTTTTATGAAACACTTTTTTGGCGGCGGTTTTATCAAGGGTTTTGTAAGCCGCTTTCAGTTTATCGGGGGTTTTTTCTTTAGCGGCCTTGAATTCTTTTACGACTTTGCGGGCCGCGGACGCGGCGGCGCGGTTCCGGATAGCGGCGCGGCGCGATGTTTTTATTCTTTTTTTGGCGGATTTATGCTGAGCCAAGTTTATCTCCTTTTTCCGTTGACCATTTTCTTTAACTACCTACATCATAATACAGTTGCCTAATATAATCAAGCCGGATTTTATGTCAAACGATTTTCCACTAACAAAACAAACCCAAAGGGACGGATTCCTGCGGCGGATGGCCCGCTTTTCCGGATCGACCCTGATTTCGCGCCTTCTGGGATTGGCGCGCGAACAAGTGATGTCGCATTTTTTTGGCGCGGGAATCGCGGTTGATTCATTCAACGCCGCTTTCCGCATTCCTAATCTTCTCCGCGACTTCTTTGCCGAAGGGGCCTTATCGGTGGCCTATGTGCCGGTATTTTCCGAAAAATTGAAAAAGGAGGGCAAAGAGCAAGCTTTCCTGTTGACCTCTACAATCTTAACCGTTTTGAGCGTCATCCTGGGATTGGTCAGCGTTATCGGAATCGTAATCGCGCCCTGGATCGTGCGGGTTATCGCCCCTGGATTCGCCGATTCTCCCGGCCAGATAGAACTGACTGTTGCCATGACCCGAATCATGTTCCCATTTCTGGCGTTTGTGGCCGCCGCCGCCGCGATTATGGGGACCTTGAATTGTTTCGGCAGATTCGGTATTCCGGCGCTGGCCCCGGCCGGTTTCAATATGGCTTCGATAATCGCCGGAATCTTTTTCCGCCGGTATTTTGACCCGCCGATATTGGTGATGGCCTGGGGCGCGACAATCGGCGGAATTATTCAGATGGCGATGCAGATTCCTCAGCTCTATAAACTCGGATTTCGTTTCCGATTCCGATTCAGTTTTACCGACAATGCGGTCAGTAAAATAATCAAACTAATGGGCCCAGCCGCGGTTGGCGTGGCCGCCGCGCAGTTGAATATTATCGTCGGGACGCTGTTAGCATCGCTGCAGCCTGCGGGAAGCATATCGTACCTAAGTTATGCATTTCGCTTGATGCATTTTCCGCTGGGTGTGTTCGGAGTGGCGGTGGCCGCTGTATCTTTGCCCGACCTCTCCGCAATCGCCGCCGAGGGTAAAACCGAACTGCTGTTTTCCAAATATATCCGTTCCTGTAAAACCCAGCTTTTATTCTTGTGGCCATCGGCGCTGTTTTTAATTGTCGGGGCGCGCCCGATATGCGCCGTTATATATCAACATGGTTTGTTCGGATGGCAGGATTCTATCAATGCCGCCTACGCGCTTCAGGCGTATTCGGTCGGCCTGATATTTTTCGGCCTGGTCAGATTAGCGGCACAGGTGTTTTACGCTCACAAAAATACGGCCACGCCGGTGCGGATTTCCATGATAACGGTCGGTATCAATATTTTACTGAGTCTGCTTTTAATGAAACCATTGGGATTTGTCGGGTTGGCACTGGCTCCAAGTTTATCGGCGGCGGCCAATTTTACGATGTTGTCTTCGCGTATTCGCAAAAAAATCGGCAGGCCCGATTACAGGCAGCTTTATAATGTATTTGTCAAAGCGACAATTGCCGCCGGGGCGGGATGCGTTGCGACTTATATTTTTCTTAGTTTTTTCAATCTCTATGATAATTATGCCGGGTTAATAAATACAGTTCCCCAACTGGCATTAGCATTCGCGGTGGGTATCGCCGTGTTCGCCGGTATCGGCTGGATTCTCGGGTTGTTCAAGCGGGATACGAAATAAATGGCTCGTATCGCGGTAATACAAACCGCCTTTCCGGGGGATGTGATTTTATCCACGCCGATATTCGAGGCGCTGAAATCGGGTGGTCATGAATCGGTGGCAATAGTGAGACCATCGGCCGAGCCGCTGTTACGGCACAATCCCCATATCATGAAAATTATAAGTTATGATAAATCGGCCGGAATCCGCGCGTTTTTCGAAACCGTCGCCGAAATCAGAAGTCTTGAGTGCGAAATCGCGCTGATTGTGCAGAAACATTTGCGCAGCGGCCTGCTGGCCGTATTTGCAGGTATCGAAAAAAGAATCGGTTACGAAATAGCGTTCGGCCGTTCATTATACACGCAGACAGCGCCATTTGATCGTTCGATTCACGCGGTCAAGCGGGCGCTGGCCTTATGCCAACCGCTGGTTCGTACCGAAGGATTCGCTCCGCGTATCTTTATCGATGAACGGACCAGGATGGAGGCTGAGACGATTTTGAGGGCGCATAGAATCGCTCCGACCAAATTCGCGGTTTTCGCGCCGGGTTCTATTTGGGCCACCAAACGCTGGCCCGGGTACGGTGAACTGGCGCGGCTCATGAAAACAGCATTGGGATATGATATCGCGTTGACAGGCAGTTGCGATGATTACGAAATCTGCCAAAGGGTAGTAAGCGAAAGCGGCAATACCGCAATTAATCTGGCTGGGAAAACCGATTTACTGTTATCGGCGGCGGTTATCGAAAGAGCCCGGCTGGTGGTAGCCAATGATTCGGCGCCTTCCCATATAGCGGCGGCGGTGGGCACGCCTGTGGCGGCTATATTCGGTCCTACCGTCACCCGGTTCGGATTCGCGCCTTATAGCGAAAAATCCGTTGTGATTGAAAACGCTGGTTTGTATTGCCGTCCCTGCAGCCCGCATGGCCCGAATCGCTGCCCGGAAAAGCATTTCCGCTGCATGAAAGAGATAACGGCTGAAAAAGTGGCCGAACAATGCTTAAAATTGGTGATGCAATCGAACGCCCATAGATGATAATTAAAAAGACAACGGGTTAAGTATTGTATTTGTTTGCGTAGAGACTATCGTTTGATAGTGAATTTAATATGATAATGATAAATATAATTGCTCAAATTGAGCTTTTTGTTGACTTGTTTTATTTAAATTACGATAATTAAACCATGTGGCCTTAAATGTATCTAATTAAATGAAAAAATAATGCTGACGGTTAAATGCAACCGATAGGAGGTATCATGAAAAAGATATTCATGGTGGGCCTTGCTGTGGCCATCGCCATTTTGATGAATGGAAGCGTCCTGGCGCAACATCATCAGTATGGCGTAGTTAAAGGCACTGTCTCAGCTCAGGCCGACACTCAGTTTATTCCCATGGCCAACGTTCAGGCATTCTCGGCCAATAATCCCAATGTCCCATCCGGATGGGCGATGACCAATCAGAGCGGTCGTTACGAGATGTATCTCGCGCCCGGGGATTATATTTTTGTCGCCGCCAAACAAGGATTCCAACCGGAATGGTGGCAGGAAACCGCTGCGCGCGATTCTGCGATGGTTGTTACTGTCGCGGCCGGCGACACTATTATTGGTATCAATTTCACTCTGGCGGCGAATCAACCACCTCCGCCTCCGGCTCGCGGCACGATTACAGGGACCGTAATTAATCAAGCCACCAATGCCCCAATCTATCGCGCTTCCGTGAAAGCTATAGCGGGCAATGGTGTAATGTTTAATGCTGTTACCGATTCAACAGGCGCGTACACCGTCGATATCCCCTACGGGTCATATTATGTAAGGGCTGAAAAAAACGGTTTCGTGCCGGAATGGTGGCAGGAAAGCCCAAACCGGGATTCGGCGACCGTTGTCGTTATCGCCGAGAACCAGAATGCCGCCGATATCAATTTTACGCTTCAACCTTTGACTCCGCCGGCGGTGGGGTCAATTGCCGGCGTAATTAGCGATGCTGTTTCCCTTCAGCCTTTGGCGGGAGCTGTTGTCACCCTTAGTTCACGTGGTTATTATCCATTCCACCGTTCAATTATGACCGGGGCCGATGGCACCTATTTATTCAATAACCTTCCAACCGGATACTATTTCGTATCGGCCTGCAAACATAATTATACGCCCGGGGCATATCCCGATTCGATTTATGTAAACGGCGCTCCGGTGACTGGAATAGATATCCCCTTATCGCCGATATTGATGGGGACACTTACCGGTGTTGTTACCAATGCCGCCAATAATCAGCCGATTATCAATGCTTGGGTAACCGCCGCCAACATGAACAATCCGCGCGCCTCTATCAGAACCCGAACCGATTCGACCGGCGCCTACTCGATGACATTACCGGTGGGCGTCTATCATGTCGAAGCGGGCGCTTATGGTTATACTCCGACTGGAATCGATTCAGTCTTGATAGGCGACCTTACCCCGACCGTTCTCGATTTTGCGCTCAACGCCATCAATTTCGGCAGTATCGCCGGTATGGTTTACGATACGGCGAACGCTCCAGTGGTCAATGCCTGGATTGAGGCTCGTATGGTTGCCGGTAATTGGCGGTCCCGCGCCCACACCGATTCCACCGGCGCTTATCTAATTCAGAATGTGAGACCGGGGAATTACATCCTGTCCGCTTATGCCGGACACTATCAGCCGGCGGTGTATCCGGATACGGTTGTGGTTGGGGACGGTCAAGCGGTTACGGGAATCGATTTCCACATGTTGCCTTATGTTCAGCCGAACGGCACAATTTCAGGCTTGGTTTTCGATGATTCGACTGGTTTGCCCATTGAGGATGCCTTAGTGATGGCATTCGGCAACACCAATTGCGGACATCGGAGATTTACTTTTAGGATGACCCGCACCGCCGGCGATGGCACTTATCTGTTGGAACGCCTTTACGCCACGCCATACAGGGTGCTGGCCATAGCCCGTGGTTATATCGGAGAATTCTACAATAATAAACTCAGCTGGCAGGAGGCCGACCCGGTTACACCCGATGCCGCCGGAATCAATTTCGGTCTCGTATCCAGGACAACCGGTCCGCGTTATCTGGGCGGAAGGATTCTTGAGGGGAACCAACCTATAGCCGGAGCCATCGTTATTCTTAAGGAAAACGGCCAACCAATCGATGTTACCGGAACCTATCCTGATGGTAGTTATGAATTTGCCGATATCGAATCAGGTAATTACACCATCAGCGTGATTACTCCCGATCAAGTTGAGGAATCGGTCGATATTCTGTTCGATGATATTTACGCGCAAGATATTCCGGTTGTCTCCAGCGATATCGACAACGAAATCATCTTGCCGGTTTCGACGAGTCTGGCCCAGAACTATCCTAATCCGTTCAACTCATCTACTAATATCAGTTTCAACCTTACACAACAGACATCGGTGGA
>JAAYTW010000138.1 GCA_012517955.1 Candidatus Zixiibacteriota bacterium
TGGACTTGAACGGAAGATTCCATTTTAAATTCGGTTACTTTTTCAGTTTTGTAAACAAATGACATATTATAAGTGGCAGAATCATCCGATATTGAATATCCCCGTCTTACCAATAAATCGATTAATTTTCTTTCAATTTCATTGTCAATTAACGTCCAATTTCCGAGTAACGGTTGAGATTGACCAATTATATCTATTTTAACTTTTGTATTGGGAATAATTTCTCTATCAGATTGTAAAATCCTCATCCACGGTCTAGGCGTTTGAATTTTCGGAGTTGTTGTGCAACCGATTATAATACCGAATACTATTGCAACTAATGCAATACAAATAGAATTAGGTCTGTAGAGTTTTGACATAATTATACCTCATCCTTAAAAAGCCTCATTTAAACAGTTTTTAGTATATCTTTATTAATAAAATCGGCAAAAACAATGATTATATTCGCGAGATTGATAATTGTGACCTTAAAAACAAATTCCGCGAAAATTGATATAGGCGAATTCATAAGTAATTCAAATTTTTTGCTTTGCTAAATAGAACTATGGAATATATTACCATTAAACCAGATTTCCATCAATTCACGAGGCTTTATAGATTTATTATTTATAGCAATATTAATCTGGCTTTTACTTAAGGAATTAACAAATGCAACCCTTAGTGATTTTATAAAATCCATTTTTTTATCTTTATCAGAAGCCTTGCTTGAATATAAGATTTTATTTACTTTCTTATATACTTTATAAAAATTAATTGTTTCTTTCTGCAAATAAAATTGCCTTAAGATACTTACCATTGCTATTATCGATTCCTTATTAGGGCCTTCATACTCCATTTGCGGCTGGCCATGATTCTTAATATACTCAATGGTTACCTTTATTTTTGTGTTATTCAACGCTAACCATTCTCTTAGGTACACCGCTCTCAAACAAAACAATCTAAGTATCTCAATATCGGAACTCATTTTAATAACTAAATAACTTTCAGTTCTATTACACAGCAATTAATCAGGTTAATCCAAATGGCATTTTCGTACATTACAATCTATTACAATTAGTTTTAAGCTTAATTAATAGCAGTTTTATTCGCAAGCTTTTTCTTTCCTGCCGCTATCGACTACTGCCGGCATGAACTGGTCGCGGTCGCCATAAATGGCGACCCTACGAAATTTTGGGCAAATGTAATTTGCCCCTACGATACCGCTTCATAGCATTCCGGTTTGAATCCAGGCGTGCAGATACAATAGAATACAAGATCGCTTTGGCCGGTGTTGGTGATTTTTTGGGGCGTGTTTTCCGGGATTAAGACTAAATCGCCGGGTCCAACCGCCGATATTTTTCCGCCGACTTCAACTAATCCTTTACCTTCAATAATCAAGTAACGTTCAGTAACACCTTTTAATAGATGGTTGACGGTTGTAATTCCCGGTTCGACACGAGCTCGGGCGATTGAGAGATCAGGGTCAGCCGGAGCGTTTATATTTTCGAGGATAAAGCATTTTTCGGGGGTGTAGTATTCTTTGCTGTTGTCAGCTTTGATTATTTGGATTTGCATAAGACTTCTCCGATTATTGCCGACGGGTCACGCCTCCGCTTTCGCGGAGCCTAAGACCCGTCAGAACTTCCCTACGCGAAATTTTAATGATGTGGGCGGCAGATATCCACATCTGCCGCTGATTCCTGAACCGATTAAAGCTACCCCGGCATTTGTGGACAACTGCTGGACACGGAGTATGATTATTGGGACTTACATAAGATTCCTTTTAAAAGAATTTTGGAAGACCCGTCCGCCAGAGATATTTGTCGGGTCTCACGCGAAACCCGACCTACGGGATATGGGCGAATGCAATTCGCCCCTACGAGAACATTAAAGGGCGTTCCGAAAAACGAAACGCCCTTGTAAACTATCAAATCTACTAATCTACAATTTGGCGGCAATAGCCTGACCCATCTCGAGGGTGGTGGATTTTCCGCCCATATCATAAGTGCGGACTTTGCCTTCGGCGATAACGGCTGCGGTTGCTTTTTCGACCGCGGCGCCTTTTTCGGTTTCGCCCAGCCAATCGAGCATCATCTTGGCGGCCAGAATAGTGGCAATCGGATTGACTTTATACTGCCCGGCATACTTAGGCGCGCTGCCATGACTCGGTTCGAACACTGCCAGCTTTTCGCCGATATTGCCGGAACATCCGAAACCCAAACCGCCGACTAATTGAGCGGCCAAATCGGAAACGATATCGCCATAGAGATTTGGGGCGACCAGAACTTCGTAACTGTGCGGATTTTTAATCAACCACATAGTCATAGCATCGATATTAGCATCATCCATCTGGATATTAGGATATTCTGAGGCGATTTGCTTGGCCATATCAAGGAACAAACCATCAGTTGCGCGAACAACATTTGCTTTATGAATTACGGTGACTTTCTTTCGTCCAAATTTCTTCGCGTATTCGAAAGCCGCTCGGATAATGCGTTCGCTGCCCTTCTTTGTGTTCACTTTGCAGGAAACCGCATACTCATCTGTTTTTAGATTAGCAAAAGCGCCAAACGGCTTGGAGATTTTTCTCAATGTATCGGCTAATTCCTGCGGTACCGGGTTGAATTCGACTCCCGCATAAAGATCCTCGGTGTTTTCGCGGAAAACCACGATATCGATTCCCTCTTTGTAATTCAGGGGGTTGCCAGGATAAGCCTTGCAGGGTCTTAAGCAAATATAAAGGTCGAATAACTGGCGCATACGCACAATGGGGCTGCGATAAGTCAAGCCCTTCCCCTTAAGTTCAGGGATAAGTTCAGCCTCGGCCGCTTTCACCGGTTTGGATGTGATAGCGCCGAACATTGCGGCGTCGCAGTTTTTAAGGAGATTGATTGTCCGTTCAGGAAAAGCGTCTCCCTCCTTGCGCCAGAATTCCCAGCCGATATCGCCATGGATATATTCAGCATCCAGTTTTATTTTATCGAGCACAATTCGGGCCGCTTCCATAACCTCCGCGCCGACACCATCGCCGGGCAACCATGCTATTTTGTACTTGGCCATTTGATTCTCCTTTGTCCGCCTAAGCTTTCTATTTCACTATTAAATGGTCAATAATTAATTCCCTTAAAAACAACGAAGTAAATTTATAAAATCACTTTTTCGAATTCAATCAAAATCGTACAAGGTATGTTTTAAAAATAGGCGGCCCGGACAAATCCAAACCGCCTCATGAACATAGTAAGTAACTATGGCTAAAAGACAGCGATTACTGTAAAGCGATGAGTATTGCCAAGGTCATGTTTATAAGGCACGAACGCGTAATCGAATCTGAATTGTTTGTAATTCAACCCGCCGCCAAGGCTGATACTTCGGGAATCGTAAGGGAATCCGTAGCCGGCTCGTATCGCATATAGTTTATTATCACCATATTCGATTCCAAAATGGTACTTGGGACGGCTATCATCGGCTAACACTAA
>JAAYTW010000139.1 GCA_012517955.1 Candidatus Zixiibacteriota bacterium
CAGGTTGCGGTTCCGGAACTGAATATAGGAGTAATCATGCTGGTATTGTAAATTGTATCAGTCCCATAAGAATAATACATCGAACGGGCAACAGTATCATTCCAACCAGTAGCGGATTGATACCACTTATGCCAGGCATTTTGATACCATACATGAGAACCTTCAGTGCCGCTGTCAATAACAGTCCATGCAGCGCCGTTGGTTGTGCACGGTACACCAAGTCCCCAAGCATCGCTGAAGTCTTCTGCGAACAGAATAGAGGCGGTAACGGGTGGTTCTGCGTTATTCTGTTGTTCTTTCTGCCCATAAACCTGCTGGTAAATCCGGTCGGATTCAGCCTGAATCAAGGCCTTCAGGGCAGGATTTTCTTCATCGATTGTCTGGGTGGGTGTATTTTCGACTTCAGCCGTTTTATCGTAATTATCGATTACGATATCAGTGCTGTGGTCGGCTTTTTTCACGTAGGGTTCGTCAATCGGCACCATGCCGGTTTCGGTCTGGGCCGGTTTCATATTGATATCGGCAACCGTTTGCTGGACTGGTTCGCCCTGCAAAGCAACGCCATCAGCTTCGGATTTTACCTTAGAGGCCACAACGGGGGTCTCACCTTCCTTAGTGAGATTCCGAGCCGATGTGAGGGCTTTCTTGGCAAAAACCGAGGTAACATTTTTTGCGATTTTTTTGCCAGTGGCGGTATTTTGTTCAGCCCAGGCGAATATGAGGCCGAAGGCGAGCACCAACACCATCGCTAGCAGTAAAGTTTTTCGCATTAGCATTCCTCCGTTAGGTTATCCGGATGGGTCCGGATATTCATTACTCCTTTTTTTCTTGTTTGTCCTGATTTCCGGGTTAAAGTTAACGGTTTATGGTTATACAAAAACATCGATTGTCGTCAAAACCGATAAAATTTATGTCCTGTATCGACCTCCTTTTCGCAAACAAACTCGTTAAGCGGTTTATTATCCTATTTTATTCTTAAAATCGAATTATCTTGAGCAATCACCTCTAATCGGCGAATCGCCGCCCTTGAAATAGTTCACCAGATAGACAACATCGGCGCCCAACACCAAGCAATCGCCGTTCGTGTCCCCGCGGTAAAACGGGGAAGCGGGAGCCGGTCCCAATCCTTTCAAATATCTGACCAAAAAGGTTACATCGCCGCTGTTGACCGAACCATCGGCGTTGGCATCTCCGGGAATATAAGCGTATCCGGCCAACGTGGCGCCGGCGTTGATGCGGCCCGTGCCAAGCATCCCGGCATACCCGGGATTCAGGGTATCGATAGGAACGGCATTATTTTTGATAAGCATCGTAATTTGGTCCGGAGTGAGCGAATTATCGACCGCTTTCAACAGAGCGGCCAAACCGGCGGTAATCGGAGATGACATCGAGGTGCCGCTGTTGTTCATGTAGGTGTTGGTTGACCAGGTGGAATAGATATCGGAGCCGGGCGCGGAGACATCCACCCAGGAACCGTAATTCGAGAAGCTCGATTTAGTATCGTTGGTGGTGGTGGAGGCCACGGCCAGAACATGATTATAAGCCGATGGATAGTTGATATATGGGGGCGTCCAAAAATCGTCATTACCGGCGGCGGCCACTACCAGAACGCCCATCGAATAAAACGAATTAATTTGCGCCTGTTCGGTGCTCGACCATCCGGGAGCGCCCCACGAAAAGTTCAGGATTTTGGCTCCCCTGTCGGCGGCATAGACGGCGGCCTGCCAGACGGCTGTCAAGTCGCCTTCAGCATCGGCGCCCTTAACGGCCAATATTTTGGCTGACCAACCGATACTGCATCCACCGATATAGTTATTCGTGGCCTCGGAAGCGCACCCGGCGACATGAGTGCCATGAGTAGGGGATTCTTACTGAGGGTTATTGTCGCCGACACCGAAATCCCAACCGAGAACATCATCGATAAAGCCATCGCCGTCGTTATCGATACCATCAATATCGCCGGCATCGAGAGTTTTGTTGTGGTTGAGGTCCTCGGCGGCATTTATCCAGATATTGGGGGCGAGGTCGGGATGATTCCAGTAGACGCCGGTATCGACTATGCCGATAATGGCGGCCGCGGTGGCATCCCCATGGACAACATCCCAGGCGCCATAAGCATTAATTTTTCCCAAAAACCATTGCATGGAACGATGGGGATCGTTGGGGACATAGAATGGTCTGGGAATACGATAAGGCTCAGCGGCCTGGATATGGCTGTCGCCGGCAAATGCATCGATTGCGGCGATTATATCAGCCCCCGGTTCGATGTAGCAGATATACATACGCTCCGCCACCCACTTTAATTCATCGTGTGCGACCGGGTAAGGGTACCACTTCTCGATTTTGGTTACCCGGTAGTCGGCGCAGAGCCTATCAAGAGCTTCGATTCCGGTCGAAATCAACCGATTTGAAGAGGCCGCAATCGGTAATTCGCCGATCTCGGAATTCGTAACCAGAATAAATCTGTCGTTGAAGCCCTGACCGCCGTCCGCGAAATTCATTTTAGCGGATTGAGGAACAGCCCAAACAGCGGCGCCGAAATAGAAACTGATAATAAATGCGAAAGCAAAAGCAACCCCCTCGACCAACTTAAGCTTTTGGCTCATTAAAACTCCCGTAAAACGTAAACATTACTTCATGTAATTTATCTTCAGCGTTACGCCCTCCGTTTGCGATTTTAGACGACATAGATAAACGCCAGCGGCGACAGGAGCTCCATTTTGATTCGTCCCGTTCCATATTACCGTGTGTTCACCTTCTGTGAAAAAACCATCCGAAAGCATACTGACTTTTCGGCCGAGCATATCGTAAATTTCGATAACATACTGCTGATGCTTGGGTGAAGCGAACCGAATAGAGACGGTCGAATTAAATGGATTGGGGGAAGCGATAATTTCACCCGGCGCGATATTCGATTGCGTATCGGCATCAGCTTCATTCTCTCCCCACTTGCCGGCAATCAATTTGATTGCGGCATTGATTTTCAATCCCAAGGCATTGGAGAAATCGGCGCTTAAAATCTCGAAATCGTCAGCGCTGACATTGCTGTGGGCCTCGAACGGCAGTTCCATTAGCATGAAATAGCCCTGCGGGAGATTGTCTTCCGTCAGGCTATAACCCACAAACGTTAAAGTATCGCTTCTCTTGCCAGATGCCAGCAGAAGATTGCCGGCGTTCACTCCTATAACTCCGTCCCGAACGCGATCGACCGCCTCGGGGACTTTTAAGGAAAAACAGAAGCCGCCAAGAGGCTCACTGCAGTATAAATATATAGTTAATTTCGCGAAATTGTCAAGAGAATTCGTCGTTTTTGGGGTAGGGGTTTGGGTGATATCTGGCTGTAAAAGGGGAGATAAAATACGACGAAGGGTGTCAGGTTCGCCATTGATTATTCTCAGCATGTAAACTAGGTCGGCTATAGTGGCTTGAATATTGTCGCGGTTACAATCGGAATTGGCTTTTTGACGCGGGCTCAGGTTGATACATCCTATGAAGTAATTCACAAGCGAAACCGCATCGCCAACTTCAAATGGGTCATTATTGATGTTTACATCGCCATAAAGTGGTTCAAAGATGTAAATCATTCCGTTGGTAAGGGTTAACATGGGCGGGACTATGAAATAGCCGTTATCCAATAGGAATAAATTATCCGGATATGGTGTGTTGGGGTCCTCCAAAAATAACAATGGTGTTCCTATGTCCCGTCCCAAATTATTCACCGCGACGTTCATAGTGATGTATGCCACCGTTGTTTCGCCGACCGGTATAGGCGGAACAAAAGGCGGTGGCACCAAATCGCGGTCCAATTCAATTGTCATCTTGCCAGCAGTATTTAAATCGAAATGGACGCCCTGGAAGAATATGGCTGGAGCAACCGCGACAGCTTGTAAGAGAGAAGGGTCATAACTAAGCGAGATATGGATATATTCAACCGGCTGCAGGTTAGTAATGGTTATGGGGATCATCAGATTATTCTGCCCG
>JAAYTW010000140.1 GCA_012517955.1 Candidatus Zixiibacteriota bacterium
CGACAGCGATTACGCCCCGACTATTGATACTTCTGATATGCTCCCCCGCGATCCCCGCATACACAGATTTTATTTTTACGCCGGTCGCATTTTCCGCTTCACTGACCGCCGCCCGGATACATCCAACGACCTTCTCTAAATCGACAATCATGCCCTTTTTCAAGCCGTCAGAGGGGACTTTGCTTACGCCCAGAATATTCACTCCACCGGTTCCATAAGGTTCGGCCACCACTATGGCAATTTTAGTGCTGCCTATATCCAAGCCTACGATTAATTCATTTTTGGCCATTTTCTATACCCCAGATTTGTTTATCATTCGTCCCCGACTCATGTCGATTATTAATGCATCTTCAAAAAGATTCCGGTTATCGATTGTCGCCAACCTTTCCAACGACTGCTGGTAGCGGCGGGCGGGCATAATCACTTTGAGACCGTGCGGATCAAAATACAACTCGGCGTTCCCCGAATCGATAAAGTGAATCTCTGAAAGGCGATCAGCCAGCGATGGGGATATTCCGCTTAAAGCTTCATAAAACTTAATTGCGTAATACATTTTAATTTGGTCAGTATAATAGTAAGGGGAGTTGATAACCGCTTGCCCGCTATAATCGCCTTCTATGCCGGTAACCAGGGGAAGAATACGTTCGTCTTGATTTACTTCAACCAGTTTCTGGCCCTCGGTAAGGCCGTAGAGACGTTCAGCTTTCACTAATAAAATTGTCCGCTCGGTTTCCAATTGAATGTCTATAGTTGAAGGCAAACGGCGATTGATAGTCACCGCTTCGACATTGGGTATCGCCAGCAAACGATCGGAGGCGCTCTTAATATCCTGCTTAAATATCAATTGGCCAACCGCGAGATTCGAACGGTTTATTATCGTTTGTTTTTCGATTTCAGGCGGACATTTAATGTTTATCCGGCTTAAATTCAACATCGGGATACCGTCAATCTCTAAATAGGCTATTCGGGCGGATATAACCGCTGAAATAACTAAGATTATTGTTCCGATAACTTTTTTCATTTGTCGATTTCTTCCAGGATAATCGGTGAAATCCGATTGATATCGCCCGCGCCGATAACAATAACGATATCACCGGAACTAAGCTTATCTTTTAGAAAGCCGGGTATTTTGCTTTTATCAGCCATATATTCGACTCTTTTATGTCCCGCCCTGGCAACCGAATCGGCCACTAATTCGCCGGTAACGCCCTCGATTGGTTGTTCACGCGATGGAAATACATCGGTGACTATAAGCATATCCGAATCAAAGAATGCCGAACCGAATTCCTTCTGAAACATCCGGGTTCTCGAGTAGAGATGCGGCTGAAAAACAACCACAATCCGATTCGAGAAGCTCTTACGGACTCCCTCCAACGTGGTTTTGATTTCGGTCGGATGATGCGCGAAATCGTCATATACTCTGATTCCGCGTCTTTCACCCACCAGTTCCATTCGACGGCCGACGCCCGGAAACGTTCTAATCGCGGAGATAATCGTACCGAAAGGAATTTCCAAATCCATAGCGGCGGCGATGACCCCAAGCGAATTGAGCGCGTTATGTTTTCCAAACAAAGGAACCCTCACATTACCCAGAGTATTGCCGTTATTGTGGCAGACATATTCGATTCCATCTGCCGAATATTTCAAATCGGAGGCGTATAGATCGGCATGACGGGAAAAACCATATGATATGGAAGGGCGGCTGAATCGGTCTCTAATATGTTGAAGGCCGTGATCATCCAGACAATAAATAACGCTGCCATAAAACGGAACGCGAGAGGCGAATTCAACAAAACAGTCATAAAGGTCATCGAGGTCGCGATAACATTCCATATGCTCCGACTCGATTGAAGTGATTACGGCCATGGTCGGATAGAACCGTAAAATCGAACGGTCGAACTCATCGGCTTCAGCCACCAGATAATCCCCTTTGCCGACATAAGCGTTCACGCCCACTCCGAGCACACGCCCGCCGACAATGACAGTCGGGTCAAATCCGGCGGCGCTGAGAACATGCCCCAATAACGATGTGGTTGTGGTTTTTCCGTGGGTACCGGCGACAGCTATCGAGAACTTCATTTTCATCAATTCGGAGAGCATTTCGGCGCGGGGAATAGTCGGTAGTTTTTTCTCGCGGGCCGCAACCAGTTCGGGATTGTCCTGTTTTACCGCCGATGAATAAACGACCACGTCAGCATCGCCGATATTTTTCGCCTGATGCGAATAATGTATAGTAATTCCAAGTTTTTCCAAAAATTCGGTAACTTCGGTTTTCTTAAGGTCGGAACCTGTCAGTGCATATCCAAGATTGTGCAAAACTTCGGCAATACCGCACATGCCGGTGCCGCCCACGCCCACAAAGTGAAGTTTTTTTATCCGTTTAAATTTCATATAAGTTTGATAATTTCCTGCGAGATTGTTTCGGCGCCCCGGCTGTTGCCGAACAAACGGGCGGTCTCGCCAAGCTTTCTCCTTCGATTTTCATCATTCAATAACGAACTTAACAGCTCCGCGAATTCATCGCTTTGAAGTTTGCGATCGGCTATCACTTCCACGGCGCCTTGTTTTTTCAGGTCGAGCGCGTTCTTCATCTGGTGATCGGCCGTCGCGTGAGGGAACGGCACCAACAAAGCCGGCATCCCCAGAGCCAATAGTTCCGATATAGTCATAGCGCCCGCTCGGCAAACCACTAAATCCGCCACGGCGTAAGCGCCGGGCATATTATCTATGAATGGCAATACTTTTCCAGTAAAATTACAATCAAGCAAGCGGTTTTTTACGCTGTCGTATTTATCGGCCCCCGTTTGCCACAGCAACTGCCAATCCTCGCCGAGTAAATTCTTCTTTAGAAACAAAACGATACCCTCATTTAACGATTGAGCTCCACGGCTGCCACCGGTTATCAATAACACTTTTTTACCAGCCTGAAGACCGAACTGGGCAAACAGGTTATCGGTGCGGTCTTGAAATAAATCGTCGCGCAACGGGTTTCCGGTAACCAGCACATTCCTGATTCCCTGCAGATATTTCCTGGAACCCTCGAAAGCAAGGCATATTTTATCGGCAAATCGGGCAAGAAATCGGGTCGCTAGGCCGGGATAGATGTTTTGCTCTTGAATCAGCACGCGGGCCCGCCTTCTTTTGCCGGCCATCACCACCGGCGCCGACACATAACCCCCGGTACCGACAACGACTTCCGGACCGAAGCCTCGCACGACTTTATCGGATTGGGCAAATGCCCTCATTATTTTGCGTGAAAAATCAACCATCCCACTAATATCGCGCTTGATACCTACCACTTCGATTTCCTCGATGGAAAAACCATGTCTTTCCACCAGTGATTTCTCCATGCCGCCTTTTACGCCGACAAATAGAAACTCCGCCTCGCTCAAGTTTTTCCTCAGCGCGCTGGCAACATTCAGCGCCGGCAGAAGATGTCCGCCGGTTCCGCCTCCGGCAAATAGTATTCTCATCGAACCATCACGTAATTTACCCGCGGGCCGTCATGGTGACGGGCCACAGAAAGTATCAAACCAACGGCGGCGCAGCAAATTAGAAGCGACGAACCGCCATAACTAAAAAATGGCAAGGTAATCCCCGTAACCGGCAGGATGCCGGTGGCGACTCCGATATTTATCGCCGCCTGTATGGCAATCAGCATCCCCATTCCCGAAGCGAGCAGGAATCCTTCCAAATCCCCAGCCATTTGGGCGACTTTCAGGGAGCCCCATATAAACAACAGAAACATTGTCAATATAAAAACGCCCAAAATCAAACCGCCTTCCTCTGAAGATGACGAAAACACAAAGTCGGTATGAGGCGCCGGCAGGAACAGATTTTTTTGGCCTCCGGTACCCAAACCTCGGCCGATTAATCCCCCTGATCCGATACTGATAAGCGATTGGCGCACTTGATAAAACCCGCCATGAGTACCGGGAGTATTGATATCGGCAAGTGGGTTATTTAAGATTGCGAAATAATCGGTGATACGGTCTTTTTCGTAACCGATGCCGAAAACGATTATCGATCCCATGATAGCGATAGCGGCCGTTCCACCCAGCAAATAGCGGGCTTTTACGCCCACCAAAAACAGCAAAGCGAACGTCACCGAAAATATCACCGTCAGCGTTCCCAAATCGGGCTGTCTGGCGACTAAAACCATCCCCACCATGATAATTATAATTTTCATGAAGATTTTTTTCTTGTTGGAAAAACGGGCCTTCTCTTTGGCCAGAGAAAAAGCCAAAAACATTATCAACGAAACCTTGAAAACTTCCGATGGTTGTAATTGAACCGGGCCAAATTCGAGCCATCGATGGACATGTTGTTTGGCCGGGGCGAATAAAACCGCGACCAGCAAACCCAACGAAATCGCCACGAAAAAGGGTGATAGTTTCAACAGCTTGTGATAATCAATCAAAGAGGTCACGAAAAGCGTGGTTACGGCAAGCACCGTCCAGATTGTCTGGCGGATAAAGTAATACCATTCCGATAACCCCTGCGACTGACTGTAAGGACCGGACACGCTGTATATGAATATCAACCCCACCGCCATGAGAAGCACGACGGATAACATAACTATTCGTTCTGGCGCGGCGCTTCTTTGTCTCATTGGCGACTCATCAGTTCTTGAACCGCGGATTTGAAGACCTGACCGCGATGTTCAAAATTATCGAACATATCGAAACTGGCGCATCCGGGCGAAAGTAAAACCGTACCCTTTGGCTTGGCTATTTTATAGGCCGACTCAACGGCTTCTTCAAGACTGCCGGCGCGGACCATCCTGGTGATACCGGCGAAAGTGGCCGCAATCTTATCGCTGGCTTGACCTATCAAAACCACCGCTTTAACATTTCTACGAACCAGGTCATTTAGCGTAGAAAAGTCGCCGGCTTTATCTTTGCCGCCGGCTATTAAGACAATTGGCGCGGGCACCGACTGAAGCGCCCAAAAAACCGCATCGACATTTGTGGCCTTGGAATCGTTGACGAAGCTTACCCCTCCGATAAGCCCTGCCCGCTCCAGTCGGTGTTCAACGCCGGTAAATGATTTCAGGCCCGCGGCAATTGTTGAAATGTCGATGCCGGCAGCGGCGGCAATCGTGGAAGCCGCACAAGCATTAGCCAGGTTGTGAGGCCCTTTTATGCCTATATCCGCCGCATCGATAATGGCCTGAGTCTTGCCTTTTATATTTAAATACAGTGTACCTTTTTCAACATAACATCCATTTTCGACCCGATTTGAGACGGAAAATTTATAAAATTTCCCGGCCGGTTCATATCCCCGTTGATTGGGATCGTCGGCGTTAATTACCGCCACATCGGAATTATCTTGATTCGTAAACACCCGCAATTTTAATGCGCGATATATATCCATGGTGCCATGCCGGTCAAGATGGTCGGGCGTTATATTCAACACCGCCGCGACCTTTGCCCGGAAC
This sequence comes from Candidatus Zixiibacteriota bacterium, assembly GCA_012517955.1. Lineage (GTDB taxonomy): Bacteria > Zixibacteria > MSB-5A5 > UBA10806 > 4484-95 > JAAYTW01. Next base: position 5,441 of record JAAYTW010000140.1, read on the forward strand.
TTATCAATCCACTCGAGCTGGAACGTTGATACTTCTAAAACCGCCCAATCGCCCCGACCAAGTTGATTAACCACGCTTACAAAAGCCGTTCCGATATTGCCCGCAACACGGTAGTTTATGTTAGTGCCGCTGAATATGTGGCCGACCAAAGCGGTGGTCGTGGTTTTTCCATTGGAGCCGGTGATTGCGATGATGTTCGCATCGCAAAGTTGATATCCCAGTTCCAACTCAGAGATAATCTTGACCCCGTTTCTTGCGGCATTGGTCAAAACCTCGGAATCGGCCGGAACGCCGGGGCTGGTAACCATGACCTGACAATCGTACACTTTATTCGAATGGCCTCCCAATTCAAATGGGATATCGTTTTGCTGGAGACATTCTATGATTTCCGTTATTTGCTCTTGATTTTTCCAGTCAGCCCGCGCTTTAGAATCGGATAAAAACACCGACGCACCGCGTTTTTTCAATTCGAGCGCGGCCGCAATTCCGGAACGGGCCGCGCCTATAATACTTACTCTTTTTCCAGTATAATCCATCATCTTATTTTCAACGTACTCATGCTGATTAGGGCAAAAATTATTCCTAGTATCCAGAATCTGACCGTGACCTTCTGTTCGGCCCAGCCGCACAATTCAAAATGGTGGTGAATGGGAGCCATTTTGAAAATCCGTTTACCTTTGGTTATCTTAAAATAGGCGACCTGAATGATAACCGACAAGGCGACCATCACGAACACTCCCCCCATGATTACCAATAGTATTTCCTTTTTAATCAACAAGGCAATCGCTCCAAGCGCGCCGCCTAATGCCAGCGCCCCCGTATCTCCCATAAATACCTGAGCCGGGTGAGCATTGAACCAGAGGAATCCGAGACACGCACCCACCAACGCCCCGCAGTAAATGCTCAATTCGCCGGCATCGCGAAAATATTCGATATTCAAGTAACGCGAGAAGTCGCTTCTGCCGGTAATATAAGCCAGAATCGCCAAGGAAAGTCCGCAGATACCGACCAGCCCAATCGCCAACCCATCAAGGCCGTCGGTCAGGTTGACGGCATTAGAGGCAAATGTAATAACAATAATCACAAAAGGGATATAGAAAACGCCGAAATCTATTCTGATATTTTTTAAAAAGGGCACTTCGGTGGCGGTCGTGAAAAACGGATCGGGTGGATATAGATAGAGAATCGTTCCGATTACCAAGCCCAGAGCTATCTGACCGATTAGTTTTTTTCGCGCGACCACGCCTTTTTTCTGCCCCTTTATCGCCTTAAGATAATCATCATAAAAACCGAGTGCCCCCATGCTGATCGTCACCAGCAAAACGATATGTATATAAGTATTGCTCAGATCGGCCCAGAGCAACGTAGGGAAAATTATGGCGATTAAAATTAACAAACCGCCCATGGTCGGAGTGCCTTCCTTGGCCATGTGCGATTGAGGCCCTTCTTTACGGATACTTTCTTTTACCTGTTTGCGGCGTAGATACTGAATAAAAACAGCTCCAAAAATGAAACTGATTAACATCGCCGTAACCGACGCGTAGGCGGTGCGAAAGGTAATGTACTTAAAGACATTGAAGCCGCTGATATAATGGCTGAGCGGATATAGGAGATGATATAACATCAGTTCCCCTCTCTCAAGCCGTCGCTGATTTCTTCCAAGGCCATACCCCGCGAGCCTTTGATTAAAATTACGTCGCCGGCCTGAATATACCGGCGTAATTCATCAAGCAACGATTGTTTATCGGTAAAATGCATTTTGAAATCGCCCTGGAAATTTTCTATATAATATTCGCTTAATTTCCCAAAAGCGAACAGCGCGCTTATTTTATTTTCCGATAAATACTTCCCTATCCTACGATGGAATTCCCGCTCATCGGCGCCAAGTTCAAGCATATCGGCCAAAACCGCGATC
>JAAYTW010000141.1 GCA_012517955.1 Candidatus Zixiibacteriota bacterium
ATACAATCTCGGCATTAGAAAGACCGCTTGGGCAGGTAACAAAAGCACCACTGGTCATAACAATCGCCAAAGTGCTGCATTCTTCGGCGGTCGTCGGGCAAGCGGAGTAGAGTATGGCGGAAACGGTCGGTATCGAGCTGAGAGATGGGCAATAACTGATACTGATGTCGTTTGCCGCGTTGGGAGCTGAAACGGTGTACCAAACGTAATTGCCGCTCCAGTTCAGATTATCGGAACAATCGATGGTAGCGCCAATCGTTGTCCCGCTGACTTGGGCGGGAACGGTTGGGATATTAATGGCGTTAACGCAAAGGTCGTTGGGTGGAGCAACCGGCGGCGGATCATCGGTAATCAGGACGTCGTCAAGACCGATATCGGCCGCGTCGTCAGCCGTATATCTCCAGGCCAATTTCACATTTGCTTGGCCGGCATAGGCGCTTAAATCTACCGTTTGGAGATACCACTCCCAGTTTGTGAAAGCGCCGATGCTATCGATGCTCCACAGAAGCGTCGGCCAGGTTGCGCCGCCATCCGTTGAAATCCAGAGCTCATATTCGCCGTTATTATATGGGCTGACCATCCAATAATAGCTGGCTTCCCACATAAATTCGACTCTTAGGTCGGAAGTCGCCGAGGTGAAATTTAGAGTGGGGGTGATGAGCTCCTCATACTGGCTATAATTCCATGGGCAATAAGCGCCATAGGTGCCAGAAAAGGCATACGACGTCGATTGTGCCCATGTATAGCCGGGAACTGTGATAGTTTGTGTCCAACCGGTTGGAGGGACCGAAGTTTCGAAACCTTCAGAAATATAATCGGTCAATTGTACGTTCCGAGAACGATCCGGATTCTTAAATGTAGCATTGGGCGCTGTTTTTTCGGTCGAAAAGGCCGCTTTCTCGTAATACGAGACCACGGCTTTATCGGCCAAAGACGCCGAAAAGGCAATAGCCAAACACAAGGCCACCGCCAACAGAATAGTTTTTTTCATTTAAATACTCCCTGACTGTTACATTAACTTTGAGTCGATTAAGACTCCTTTTGCTAATCGTTTGCCCTGATTTCCATTTGTTTAATTGTTCAAGAGTGTTGATCCAAAGGATCAACGTTTACGGAAAAAAATAGAATAGCTTATTTGCGAATTTGATAAAAAAATATGAAAATCGTTCCTATTGCATAGTAAATAATGATTAAAATTTAACTTATCGGTAACGGACATTAAGTCACCACCTCAAAGAAGTCGCTATTTTCTACTATATTAATAATATTTTAGTATGATTTGTCAACAAAAATCCGCCATTTAAAGCAACAATTTTTACATATTGGATTCCATTATCAAGAATCATGCGATTTTTAAGCGGTACACTCCTTTTATTGATGGGGCTAACGCGAAAAATTCCCTAATAGTACGAGTACTAAACAGGCATCAATGCTCATATGTCGCCATATCTGCATATTAAATTGGGGCGTTACTTGATAAGCGGCGGGGGAAAGTTACAGCAGCGCAAGTGAAAATTCCATCAAAAACAGCCGTTAATCACTTGGTCCGTTGGCCGATGAAATAACGTGCTTTTGCGGTCCGAATCGCCGATTCGGTTAACAGCCTATAAAATGGACTTGCTTTTTTCGGCATTCCTGCTTATCCTATTCTTGTCGATTCTCATCGTAATATGCTTTCTGTATTGCTGATGGTTTGGGGCGTCTTAGACAAGTCAAAATTTCAATCGGGAGCAGTTAAGGCGCCAAAAGATATAAACTTATAACAGCCCGTTTGATCGGGCGAGGTCGGTTATGTTTGCCGGCTCAAAAATCACCCGCCAGGTCCACTTCGGATGGCAATATTTTAGTGGTATGCCCTATAAAATAAAAATATTTAAAAATTTTTCGAAGATAACTGTTAATTCTCGGCCTTATACAAGACATAAGTGTGCCGAGGAAAATTTAGATTCAGGCAAATTCAATGAGACAGCATGGAGCAACAATGGTTCGAGATGAGCATCTTGATGAACGAGAGCGGGCTCTTCGCATTGAATTAGGCAAACGCACGGTATGCGCCGAGGCCAGGGCTGACCGCGAATACCAGGTAGCGCTCGACACCGAATATGCCCGCCAAATGGGCGATCAAATCAGTAAACTCATGCGCGAAGAACGATTGGAAGAGGCGCGTAAACTTCTGGCGCAGGAACTAAGCAAACACCCCCGCGAGCTTCGCTTCTTAAATTTGCAGACGCTGGTCGGCCTTTACGACCACCCCAGCGGCGATTTCAGCGAAGCCCAAAAGTATGCCCGCCTGACCATGGAAATTGCGGTCGAAAAAGGGAATTCGCATTACCAGCAAACGGCGCTTTGTCATATGGGAATAGCGGCCCAACTCGAAGGGAAAACGCAATACAGCCTGATGATGTATTTGGCGGCATACTCAATCGACAAAAGCTATATAGTGCCGATTCAGAATCTGGCGGGATGGTATGCCACGCAGGGACAACTTGAAGATGCCATGCTTTGGATCGACCGCTTGCTGGAAATCAGTCCCGATTGGCAAACCCGCAATGATATAATAGACTATCTGTTAAAAGATGAAGCCATAAATAATCTTCGCAAACACAAACGATTTGTCGAAGAGGTTAGCAATAAAATAAAATCATCAAAGCGTAAATAATTATTTAAGGGAGAAGATAAAATGAAAAGAAAAAGAATCTTGACCTCGGGAATAATCTCGACGTTGCTGTTATCGTTTTTCGCCCCGACATTACTTCCGGCTGAACAAGCGGTCGGTAATTCCCCAGATGGCAGCCGGCAAATCGAACAATGGGGAAATATCAATCAGAATCCCAACGACTTTGAGGTGCAACGCGAGGTCGACCAGCAAGGCGATTTCTATGTCCCGGATGGCGTCACCCCGCTCGATGTGATAATCCTTCCCGACTGGCGCGGCGGCGATAGAGTAGTCCTTCCGATTTTAATCAAAATAATCATCAAGCATAAGGTTTCCAAATTTAAAGCGAGCATCAGGTAATCAAGGGCAACAGGACCATCGAAAACGGAAAAATCCATGAAAGGATTAACAAACAAGATGGAAGAGTGCGGGAGATTAGAGGAGAAATACGGCCCCGCTATCAGGTCCTGGCTGACCCAAGAGGGTGAAGGATTTATCCTTTGTATCAGAGATTTTTGCCAGGGGAATAGAGCCTCTTTAAGCAATGTGCGGTCGTATCTGCGAGCGCTGGCTTTGCGAATTTTCGCGGGCAGCGGCAGCTATTTAAACGAAGAATTAATCGAAGATTTGGAATATCGGATGTTCGACCTTATCGGAAAATATTCTTCCGTATCCGGAAACGAAGAACTGCTTGCGGCGATACGGAGCAACCTTGATGTTTATCTAACCGAGATTTTTACCGAGGCTAAACGTCAGTGGAATTTGAACTACTACAAAATGTCGGCATCATTTGAGGAAATTGACCCCGGCCAATGCCTGATTGCGGCGGCAGTCGAAAAAACCGAAAACCACACGAATAAAAACGAAATGACATTTTCCGGCAGTGATAGCGCCCGAAATGTTATCGATGAGTTGGTGACTTTTTCCAAAAAACGGTTCCATGGAGATAAGACCCGCAAGGTCGCGGTCAACTGGTTGGAAAATCCCGAAAAGAGCGGCAATGTCGATTGGTTCGCATCGTTAGCCCAAGCCAGTTCCGGATGTACGCGGGTGATGTTGACCCGAATCAAGAAATCGATAAGCCGCAATTACCGGCTACGTCGTGTCGGCGATAATTTCGTGCTGACCCGGACAAAAAGTAGAGCAGCTAAGCCGTTGTTAATAGATTCACAGGCGTAAATAATACCGCCAAACCGCCTGGAAATTTCTGGCGGGCATCAGATATAAACAAGCAAAATATATTTTTATAGTTGTGGATTAAAACAAGGTCGGGGATGGTCTTGCAACCTTGTTGATTGTTTACTTTAAGGGGATAGCCCGACGAAAATTATCAATATAGCACTAATGATGATTAATGTGATAAGTGAGATAAGGTTATATTAATAAAAGAGATAAAGAAAACACAGTCAGCAACTAATTCCCTTCAATAGCGGTCTGTTTAAGTGGTTGGCGTACGTCCTCGTGCGCCAACTTATGACGGCGTTTTAAGTGGTCGGCATACGTCCTCGTGCGCCAACCACAAACAAGCCCAATGCCCTACGACCTGACACGACGCAAAAAGTTTCGGGCGGGAATCAGAGATAAACAAACAAAATGAAGTTATTATAGTTGTAGTATAAAACTGAATCGTAGCTTGTACTGGTTTGCGGTTGAATTGTCACATCAACATCGTATGGCGCCACGCAATAAGTCAATATATCACTAATGATGATTAGTGATATAAGTGGCGTAATATGCTACCTGCAAAGAAGATATCGGAATCTGGCGGCTCTCAATCCCCCTCGATAACGTTCTGCTC
>JAAYTW010000142.1 GCA_012517955.1 Candidatus Zixiibacteriota bacterium
TACTCACCCCGATGTCACCAGGATGGCTTCCGATAACTGGTATGCCGATTTCAATAGCGATGGCTTACCGGAATTGCATATCGCCAGAATTTGCGCTAAAACTCAAGCGCATTTAAGCACGATTATCAACAAGATGCTTAACTATGAGAGAAACCCACCCATCCATGCGGGATATTATAACAATCCGCTGGTGGCCTGCGGCTGGCAAACCGAACGCTGGTTCCAGCTCTGCTCAGAGGTTATTAGGGGATTCTTAATAACCGGTCTGGGCAAAACGCCAGTTAAACAATATAAAATATATAGCGGTACTCCTACAATAGGCGGACAGTGGTCGACAGCGACCAATACCGCTACAGTCGTTAATTACTGGTATAATGTCGGATGGTTGCCATCGACTACTAATCAAAATAATTCCAGTTGGTGGAACACCGGAACAGCGACCGGAATCAATAACGCGATTAATGCGGGGGCCTTTTTAGTTCAACATCGCGACCATGGCGCGGTCGAGGGCTGGGGTGAACCGTCTTATGATACATCCAGCCTCAACGGCCTTGACAACAGCCTGTTGCCTTACGTATTCACCACGAACTGCGAGACCGGCTATTTCGATTATTCATCCAGACAAAGTTTTACCGAAAAATTCCATCGGATTTCCGGAGGCGCTCTCGGCTTAAATGCCGCCACAAGAATCAGCTATTCGTTCGTTAATGATGTGTTCTGCTGGGGGATGTACGATTGTATGTGGCCGCAATTCGACCCGAATTATCCGATTATCAACAGCGTCGGATATCAAAACCTTCGGCCGGCATTCGCGAATTCGTACGGAAAATACTATCTGGCCGCGCACAGTTGGCCATATAACACCGAGCATAAATCGGTGACATACGGATTATTCCACCACCACGGCGATCCTTTTATGACTATTTATGCCGCAATCCCAGAGACACTAACCGTTGTTCACGATGCCACAATCGGCGCCGGCCAAACCGTGTTCACGGTGACAGCCAACGATAGTTCGATAATCGCGTTAACGGCAGGGGGCGAAATTTATGGTGTCGCTGAAGGCACGGGCGCTCCTGTGAATATCGCTATACCCAGCTTATCGACCGGCGATACGCTTATAGTAACGGTCACCAAAGCCGGATATCGAAGATACAGCGCCAGAGTCGCGGTAACATCGGGAGCTCTTACCCCTATAACTCAAATTCCGCTATCCGCCGAAGCAAAAAGCACCGCTATCGCGGCCGGCCACGACACTATTATCTGCGCTTATGACCAACAGGGAGCGATTCTCAACAGCCGAATCAGTCAAAGCAACGACGGAGGTTTGACCTGGACAAATGCATTTCTTGATGATTCCACTATAATCTCTCATTCAGCCAAGGTGATTAGCAGCGAGGGAAAAATAGGGGTGGCTTATCTGGCCAATCAAAATCCGAGGCAGGGGAGATTCATACAGTCGGAAAACGGCATCTGGTCAACCCCGACGATGTACAGCGATATCGAGCCGATTGCGGTAAGGCCGGCCGTGGAATTTCTGGGGGATGACGGTTATGGAGTAGTGTATATCGGGGAAAACGAACAGTATCTTGCCAAAGCATTCTTTGACCGTTTAGCGGTCGGCGGCGGTTGCGATTATCTCCTCGGCGATATCAATGGCGATAATGAAGTGCTTGCCAGCGATGTAACCTATGGCGTGAGATTTTTCAAGGGCCTGGGGACTCAGCCTCCCGACAGTTGTTATCTTGATTCCGCCGGCATTTATTATTACGCCGCCGGTGATGTCAACGGCAATTGCGAATTCAGAGGTTCCGACATTACCACTTTGGTCGCGATTCTGGCCGGGCATGCTCAACCCAAGTATTGTCACTGGAATCCGCCGGTTCTTCCGCCAAGAATAAAACACAACCAGAAAGCGATTAAGTCGGAATAGTATCGGCTGAACTTAGCCCAAAATTAAAGGCGACCTCTTCCCGAAGGGGCCGCCTTTGTAATGTATAAATATCTGATTGTAATTATTCCGACCGTAGCGCCTCGATTATTTTAATTCGAGCCGCCCTGACCGCCGGTAAAAATCCGCCCATAATTCCCATAATCAGAGCGAATATCAATACCGTTATAACGATTGAAGGGGAGAGGGCGAAATTGAATGCGATTTCCGAAAAGGTATCAAAATTGATAGCTGAAATACTTACCGCCTGTAAAAACGATGACGCCACTAAGCCTATCAATCCACCCGCCATAGCTATTACAATCGCCTCGATTAAAAAAGCGGCAAGAATATTCCTTCTTTTGAATCCCAAAGCCCGCATGGTGGCGATTTCTTTGGTGCGATTGGCCACCGCTCCGTACATCGTAATCATCGCGCCGATAATCGCACAAAGACTGAAAATGATGCTAACCGCGTAACCGAGCGCTTTGATAAACATGGTGGTCGATTTCGTCTGGTCATCATAATAACGGTCTTCTGTTTTCATGTCAACCGTCATCCGCGGATCGGCGAGCGTTTGGTCGCGCATCTGGTCAAACTGGGTTGGGTCCGCCATGCGGAAAACAACTGACGAGAATATCGGCCTATCAATAGCCGGCATCACCAGATTAACATCGCCCCAGACCTCTGATTCGGCCGCTGAACCGTCTGCTTCGAAAATTCCGACCACCGTCCAATTCATGTTACCAATAACTATTGTTTCGCCCAAACCGCATCCTTCAAAACGGGCGGCCGCTTTTTTCCCGGCTATTAATTCGGATGTGCCTGAATTGAACATCCGCCCCTCGATAAGTTTCGCCTTCGACCGAATAGCCATCGATTTGGCGCCAATCCCACGAATTGTTATATTAGCCATCTTACCGGCCTCGCCACGCCTATCTTTATTGATAATTGCCACCACTTCCCCCTCGATTAGCGGTTTGCCGTCATTATCAATGGCGATATTTGGCAACGACTTAAGAATTCCTGTTTGTTCGCGGGTAACGAAACTCGACATTTCGCTTCCCGATGATTGCCGCACGACAACGACATTTTCAGGCAACCCCGATGATACCAGCGTTTTCTGCAATCCATACGCCATCATCGTGACACCGGCAAAAACAAATACAACGAGAGCCACGCCGCCCACGGTGAGGGCAGTCGTTAATCTGCGCGCTATTAGATTTCTTACGGAGTATTTTAAAGGTATTTTCATATTATTAACCTATATTCCTAAGGCCATCGACTATGCTGGTCTTGATTGTTCTATATATAGGCAATAGCGATGCTAACAACCCCACCAACATCGCCAGCAAAATCGAGTAGATAATTGTTTTGGCCGCGATGAATATCGATGAAAAGAAAGCCGCCAGGGCAATCGCCATAAAACTGATAGCAAAATAAGACAAAATTACACCGACTATTCCCCCGATAATCGCGATTGCAAACGATTCGCCAAACAGCAAACCGAATATATGAAATGGTCGAAATCCCAGTGTCTTCAGAAGCGCGAATTCATTTACTCTTTCCCGCGCGCCCATAATCATGTTGTTCGCCAGTACCAACAGAATAACGCCGATAATCAAAAAACTGATTATTTTCATTCCGGCTATTATCGTATCGAATCCGGCTATAAATCCGGCGCTGAACGCTTTTTCGGTTTCCGTCAACGTTTGTTGCGGCGAATTTTTAAACAGCGCGTCGATTTCCGCGCTTACCATGGCCGCGTCTTTTGGGTCATTGATTTCGACAATGTACCAACCTACGTTGCCTGCCCAGCCTTCAGATATTTGCCTCACTTTATCGTCGAAATAATCCCAATGAAAATACATCCCGTTTTCATCGACCGCGGGATCGCGCCCCTTATATATCGCTTTCAATACGAAATCCCACTGTCCGGGATATATCTGACTGGTTAATCTAATCACATCGCCGATTTTCCAGCCGAACCGGTCGACTAATTTCTGCCCGGCAATACAGGCGCTCTTATCGGCCAGATACTGTTCTTTTTGTTCTTGGGGAATGATTAATTCAGGATAAATATCGAGGATATGTTCCGGCCCCATGGGGAACTGGGCGAAAAAGTTTTTAGGATCGTTATTATAAATCCCGCCGAACCAATTCGCGTAGCCCACTTTAGATATTCCCGGCAACCGCGAAATCTTATCGTAATATGCAAGCGGCAGGCTGAACGTATATGACACCGCGTGTCTCGTAATAAGGCGCCGCGGTGAGGATGCTTCAAGCTGGGCATTCCAGGTTTGAAGAGTCGTTTGGATTACCTGAAAAGCCACTATGGCCAGAGCCAAGCCTAAGATTGTCAGTAAAGTCCTAAGCTTATGCCGGGCGGTGTTGCGTAAAATTAATCTTAGTACCCACATGTTTATGCCAATTCCCCTTTATCAAGATATCGGCGCGTATGGGCCCGCTCGGCCGCGCGGGGATCATGCGTGACCATTATGATTGTTTTCTTGAATTCGGAATTTAACCGCGATAGCAACACCAAAATTTCCTCTGCTGAAATCTTATCCAGGTCGCCCGTCGGCTCATCCGCCAAAATGATACTCGGGTCGGTCACAAGCGCTCTTGCAATCGCGACCCTCTGCTCCTGGCCGCCCGATAATTGCCGCGGGAAATGCTTCATCCGATCTTCTAAACCAACGACTTTTAGCGCCAATTCGACATGTTCGTGGCGTTCCTTTTTGGAAAGTTTTGTCAATAACAGCGGAAGCTCGACATTCTCGTAGGCGGTAAGTACCGGAATCAGATTGTAAAACTGGAAAATGAAACCTACGTGCCGTGATCGCCACTCCGCCAGACCGCCCTCCGATAGGCTGCTGATATTTTCCCCCGCGACAATAACATCGCCGGCGCTTGGTCTGTCTAACCCGGCTATCAAATTTAACAATGTCGTTTTACCTGAACCGGATGGACCCATCAATGCCAAAAAATCGCCTTCCTCGATTGTTAAATTTATATTCTGCAAAACCGGTATCTGGATACTATCCCGATGATAGACTTTGCTAACTGCGTTTATTTTTACCATTGGCTCGCTCATTTTATTCCCTTATTGAATCACTTTTACTTTATCTTTTGTTTTCAAATTAGCCGGAGGTGACACTATTACCTGTTGCCCGGCCGCAACTCCGCGCGCTATTTCGATCTGTTTGCCTAACTGACGGCCGATTGTCACAGCTAACATTTGAGCTCGATTATTGATTATCGTAAAAACCACCGGCTTGTTATCGCGCATCGCTATTGCATCGGATGGCACCATAACGCCGCCCAATGATTGGTTCGCTGATTTTAATGAATCGGATTCAAGGAAGTTTATTCTGGCGCTCATTTCAGGCAGGACTCGGCTGTCCTTATCAGTAAATCCCACTTTAGTCATAACTGTTGCCCGCGAACGATCGGCGGTGGGGACGATTTTCTTGACAAAACCGCTATAACGAGTCCCCGGGTATGCGTCGAGAATAATCTCGCATCTTTGTCCCAATATTACCCGCTGGATATTTGATTCGGCCACATCGGCCTCAACCTCTAAGGAATTCATATCCGCCAGTACTACGACCGCCCCTTTGGAACTTGCCGAGGACGACATCGGAGCGACTATTTCCCCGACATCAGCGTATTTGTTCAATACAGTCCCATCAAATGGCGCGCGGATAAATGTGTTTTCAAGTGCCACCTCGGCCGATTTGACACTGGCCATGGCCGATTTCACGCCGGCTATCAATCCCTTGTATTTCGCCTCGCTTATATCGAATTCGGCTTGAGTAACAGCCCCCGATTTGACCAATTCCTTCTGCCGGGCAAATGCAATCGCCGCCTGAACGCTTTCGGCGCGAACCTGATCAAGGATTGCTTTTGCATAATCCAGAGCCGCCTGCATATCGTTATTTTCCACTCTGGCGATAATCTGTCCTTCTTTTACGGCATCGCCTTCTTCAACGCCGAGATACTCCAGTCTGCCGGTTGCCTTAGATGCCACCTCTGCTTTTCGGGCCGCTACCACATATCCGGTTGCGCTTAATACCGCCTGCGCCTGATTTTGGGTAATTTGGGTAGCCACGGCGGTCTTTACCTCGATTGCCGGAGCCATCAGCGCGAAACCAACCCAAATCGCGGCGCCAATAACCGCGATTGGAATGATTATCCAGAGCGCCGCCTTAAGATATTTACCCGTACGTATCGGCTCAACTGTGCTTTGCCGATTTATCCGCAGATTGGATAAATCTACCTTTTTGTTTTCTTGATTTGTCATATAGGCCTATAAACGTATTTTTTCCCCGAATGGTTGCATTGATTCACCTGTTAATTAATTCGGTTTTAGACTAAAAAATTCCCGCCAATATAGAACTCTATTTGGGCCAAGTCAGGAACCAAATGGATAATTTGCCCGACAAAAATCCACTTTCCAGCAAAAAGACGGGAAAATAATGACAAAATCAAATTTTTATTGACGTTGTAAATAATTGGTCATATTATTTTGCGAGCCTGATAGTGGGTAAAGGCAGGAAAACTTCGAGTAATTTAAAGGCCTAATTTGGCTGGAATAAAAATGAAATTAGATTGTAAAAACTGTTAATATTGGTTATATAACGTAAAGGATACTGTTGTAAGGAAAAATCTGAAAGGAAAATTACAAATAATAAAAATCGGGAGGTCAGAGGCAAGCACTAAACTAATCTTAAGGTAATATTAATTAACAAGTAAGGAGTAATGATGTCGAAAAGAATGCTACTAATCGGGCTTTTTTTATTGGCCCCGGTCATTCTTTGTGCCCAAACCTACATCAATGAGAGATTTGGGACATTTCCCCCAACAGGTTGGACGTTTGACGCCAATGCCGCCAACTGGCATACCGGCTTAAGCAACAATGCGGGCGGAGCGGCTCCCGAGGCCGTTTTTGACTGGTCACCCCAGTTTAGCGGAACATCTCGTTTTATCTCTCCCTACTATAACCTGACCGGCGTTACCAGCCTGAAACTTCAATTTAGGCACTTTGTCGACCATTATGCCACCCCATATACAATTGGCGTGGCAACCCGCGATGGCCATGGCGCCTGGCACGTAGCCTGGTCAGTTAGTCCATCCGGAAACATTGGACCCCAGGTGCTGAATCGGGATATTACCACCGTTGATGTTGGAGCCGATAGTTTCCAGATTTGCTGGTATTTTACGGGCTCGTCCTACAATATTGATTATTGGTATATAGATAATATTTTGATGTATTCCCCAGTCGCGCATGATGCCAAAGTTACTTCTATCAATATCGATCCCCAGTACGCAGTGGGCGATCCGCTGTTTATGGAAGCGACCGTGGAAAATATCGGGCTGAATGCGGAGACTTTTTCGGTAAACGCCAAGGTTCTTCTTAATCAGACCGTGTTGTATGATAATACCCAAACCGGAATTTCTCTGACCCCCGGTGCTTCAACCAACGTTGAATTTCCTGATTTTGCGATTCCGACCACCAATGAAATCTATGATGTTATCATTTGTACTCAACTCGAGGGTGACCTGAACACAACCAATGATACCCTGATTACGACTTTCAATACCTATGATACTCCTCGCGATATGGTAGTTCTGGAAATCGGTACCGGCACTTGGTGTCAGTATTGCCCAGGAGCTGCCATGGGAGCCGATGATTTAGTTGAAAACGGCCATAATGTGGCGGTTGTCGAATATCATGGAGGAAGTACCACAGAACCATTTAAAAATACCGATAGTGAAGCGCGAATAGTCTATTATGGAATTACAGGCTTTCCGACTGCGTTTTTCGATGGCACGCTTAGCTTCGTTGGTGGTAGTAATACGCAGAGTATGTACTCAAATTACTTGCCGCTTTTCAATCAACGGCGCGTCATTAAAAGCGCTTTCTCAATAGACTTGGCGGCCACCCACACTGGCAATAACTACCAACTTCAGGTTACGGTCATAAAACACGCCAGCATTCGGTATCAAAACATAGTATTACATACAGCCCTAACCGAATCGAATATAAACTACAACTGGCAGGGGCAAACCAGACTTGACTACGTCGAGAGATTGATGTCGCCCAACTATAATGGAACTGTTCTTAATTTCAGTTCCAGTGATACTCAAGTCGTAAACCTGACTTTTACGCGAAATGCTGGTTGGGTTTTCCACAATTTAGAAATAGCGGCATTTATCCAAAACCTGGAAGACAAAGAAATACTCCAGGGCACGAAATCCCCGCTTGACTCTTTAACGACAGGCATTAATGACGAATTGGTAACCCTACCGACCCAAACGCAGTTGTTTAATAACTATCCAAATCCGTTTAACCCAAGCACTAAGATCGCTTATACATTGAAAAACGCCGGCGCTGTTCGTCTTGATATCTACAACATGCTCGGCCAGAAAGTACGCACTCTGGTTGATTCGAGATTCGATGCCGGTGAGCATTTCGCTATCTGGGATGGCCGCGATGATTCTGGTTCACCATCGGCATCAGGCACTTATTTCGTTAAAATGACGACCGACAATTTCACCTCAACCAAAAAGATGGTGCTGCTCAA
>JAAYTW010000143.1 GCA_012517955.1 Candidatus Zixiibacteriota bacterium
ACCACCCCGGAAAATATAAAAAGCGCCGAATTAATAATCGGCCGATTCGATGATACTTTAAGATTGGCTTGGGCCATAAACATTTGTAAGCTAGATTCGGTTATATTCAATTCGGATTACTATATCGACGCCCAGAATGGTAAAATATTAGAGATTAAAACAAGAATTCGTGATTGATGTAAATTCGCCAAATCGCAATCCCTAATTTTTATAATACCCTTAGGGGCGGCTTATATGATGCCGCCCTTTCGTGGCTCCCGTTTGCTTATAATTCATCTCCACATTTAAATTGACATCGGGCATATGGATAATTATTATCATGCAAAACCCTTAAGTTGAGGAGGCAAAATGGCATCGGTAAACAAAGCGATTCTTATCGGCAATTTGGGACGCGACCCGGAAATCCGCTATACGCCATCCGGACAAGCGGTGGCCAGCTTCACGATAGCGACTTCGGAAAAATGGCGCGACAAAGACGGTCAGATGCAAGAACGCACCGACTGGCACAATATCGTATGTTGGGGACGGCAGGCGGAGTTGGCCAATCAATACCTGAAAAAAGGGCGGCCGGTTTATATCGAGGGGCGGATACAGAACCGTAGCTATGATGATAAGGAAGGCAACAAGAAATATATCAGCGAAATTGTCGTCCAGCGGTTGCAATTTTTAGGCGGTCGCCCGGAAGATACCGGCACGGGCGGCGCGACAGGAAACCATCAAGAATTGCCCGAAATACCGCCTGATACAATTAGCGAGGACGACGATCTACCGTTTTAAATAAACGGTCCCCAGCCCGCTATAGCTTGTGCCCAAGGACCAAACAAACAAAATAAAGCTATTCCGGCCGTTTCTGATTGTCGTCGGAATCGCGGCTTTTATTTATTATTTGACTGCCTGCCGTTCGGTCGGGTATATCGATTCGGGCGAACTGGCGGTCAACTGTTATGTGCTGGGTATTCCCCATCCTACGGGGTATCCGTTGTATGTCAATCTGGGACGATTGGCCGTCATGTTTTTACCGGGACCGGTCATTTTCCGATGCAATTTGCTATCGTTGTTGTTAACCTCATTTGCCGCCGGGGCGTTGTTTTTGGTGATGATGGCTTTGCCCGTAAAATTAAAATCATCGTTCATAAAATCGACCAGCGCGACGGCGGTCGCGTTGTTCGCGGCCTTTTCGGGAGTCTGGTGGGCGCAGGGGATTTCCAACGAAGTATACTGCCTGACAATTCTACTTAGCACGCTGGCGATATTTTATTTCTCTCGATATAACCAGACCAAAGAAAATCGATTTTTACTGATAGGATTTTTCCTATGGGGATTATCGTTTACGGTTCACTTAAGTTCAATATTCTTGGCGGTCGCAATCCTTTACTTGATAATCAGCGCCGATGGCTGGAGAGGGATTATCAAGCCGAAATATATCTGGAGCGTGGGATTTTTCTTAATCGCCCTGTCATTTTATTTGTATATCCCCATTCGCGCAAGCCATACCCCTTTTCTCAACTGGAGCAACCCACAATCATGGCAGGGATTTATCAACCATCTTACCGGATGGCAATAC
The DNA here is from genome assembly GCA_012517955.1 of Candidatus Zixiibacteriota bacterium. Classification (GTDB taxonomy): domain Bacteria; phylum Zixibacteria; class MSB-5A5; order UBA10806; family 4484-95; genus JAAYTW01. The sequence goes on from JAAYTW010000143.1 coordinate 1,565, forward strand.
CGGGTGTGGATGTTCAATTCGCTGGAACAGATGTTCGGCGGAATCAAGTATTTCGGGAAACTGCTTTACGGTCAATTCGGGGGCGCCGGATTGATTCTTATAATCATCGGCATGATTGGAATGTTCAGAGCCGAGAAACGACTGGCGTTTTTTTTCGCCTTAATAATTTTGGCGGATGTTATCTACAGTTCAAATTATGAAATTTATGATATCGAATCGTATTACCTCCCGGCGATAATGTGTTTGGCGGTCTTCGCCTTTTGGGGAGTCGCGGAAATCTATTGTTGGTTTGAAAAGAAAACATTAAAAATGACTTCATCACCCAAAATAAAAGTGATTGCCATAAGTGTTCTGATTTTGCTGCCGCTATCCAATCTTGTTCGAAATTATGCCCAATCCGATTACAGCCGCTGGCGTTTGGCCGAGGCCGGCGCGGAAAATATCCTGCAATCGATGGAGCCGAATGGAATCGCTTTTATCGAGAACTGGGATTTCTATTCCCCCTGGCTTTATATGCGATTTATCGAGAACAGGCGGCCCGACGCAATCCTTATAGACAAAGAATTGATGAAACGATCTTGGTACCTGGATTTTTTGCAGCGGCATTATCCTGAAATATTGTCGAAAAGTCAATCTCAGATTAGCGAATTTAAAAAGGCGCTGGTACCGTTCGAATCGGGCGGGCAATACGATTCGCGATTGTTGACATTAACCTACGAAGCGATGATTCAGTCGATTATCGAAAACAATATAGAAAAACGCCCATTTTACGCTAATTTCGAGGCGGCGCAGTTTTATAATTTTAAGCAGTATAAAATCCCGACAGGAGGGCTATATAGATTACAAAGCAACCCCGATTATGTTTCGTTCGATATCAGTAAAATCGATATAAGCGCCTGGGAAACCGCGCGCGGTTTATTGGATGATAGAGCTCGGGTAGCTTTGGATTATTTTTATCGAATCGTAAAAAAGCGGGCCGGATATTGTTATCAGGCGGGATATATCGATGAAGTGAACGATTGCCGGCGTTTGGCGATACAGATGGAGCCGCTGTTGAAGGGAATTGAAAAATAGAAGCAGCCGGTATTTTAAGAAAATAAAGACGACATTCGTAAATGTCGCCCAGACCGTTGACAAATTCGAATAATTCCCCAGTGTTCCACGTAGGGCAAGATATGACTTGTCCTAATATCAACTCACAAAACGATTTTATTATGAATTTAACGAAGTTTTCGTAAATGCGCATTTGCAATCAAGCTATGGCGGAATCGCCAAGAGAATCTGTTCTACAACTTATACGGTGCGGCATATGTCTCATGCCTGGTCGTTGTTTCCCTTTCGGAAC
>JAAYTW010000144.1 GCA_012517955.1 Candidatus Zixiibacteriota bacterium
ATAACGCTGCATTCGTCTACCGAGTTTTTCTTCGATAATCTGGAAATTTATTATACGCGTTTATTGAAGCTGGTCGATAATACGTTGACTTTCTCTTCGCCGATAAATCCCGGATTGATTGAATATCATGTATCGGGAGTGCCATCGGATTATATCTTATTGGATATTTCGGCTCCCGAAAGCACGTATCAGATTAGCAGCGACCCATTTTCGGGTGATACGCTGAAGTTTCAGCAATATAACGGTCACCGGCACAGGTTCTTTATAACAAGCCCCTCAAGATTTAGAACGGTAAGTCGATTTATTCCTTATCAACCCGACAATCTCCGTGACCCCTCCAATAGAGCTGATTATATTATTGTAACTCATCCGTTGTTTAAGAATCAGGCTCAGGAGTTGGCCGAATTTCGCCATCGAATGAATCCCGATTTGACGGCGCGAGTCGTCAGTGTCGAAGATATATATAATCAATTTAGTTGGGGTTTGATTGATCCGATCGCTATCCGCGATTTCCTGCGTTACGCTTTCGAAAACTGGAGCGGCGTTCAGCCATCGTATGTACTTCTGCTTGGTGATGGTCATTATGATTATCGAAATAACCTGGGCAGCGGACGAGATTTCTATGTTCCTGCTTTTGAAGCGGCCAACCCACCGGAAGCCGGTTCCAGCGGTTCTGATGAGAATTATATCTATTTTGGTAATTTTGGTTATTTCGATTCAGACAGTTCGGGAACCCCTGATATGATAATTGGTCGAATTTGCGTGAATTCAATATCGGAGCTGGAAGTAATTCTCAATAAGATTTACAACTATGAAGAATATCCCCAAATGGGCAAGTGGCGGAATAATATCATTATTGCCGCTGACGATAATACCGGCAGTTATAACGACATATATGAATGGTATCATACGACTCAGGCCGAAACCTTGGGTGAAAGACATGTGCCGCGTACCATGGAAGTTCAAAAAATCTATATGATAGACTACCCTTATAGAACCAATGCCCTTAAACCAGACGCCAGAGAAGCTCTTATTAACGCTTTCAATAACGGCGGCTTGGTGGTCGATTGGATTGGCCATGGTAATAAAAGTCTCTGGGCCCACGAACAGATATTCCGGCGCTCCGAAGATATTCCCAGGCTTAGCAATGGCGTGAAGTTGCCTTTGGTATTGGCGGCTTCTTGTTCAATCGGCTTTTTTGATGATCCCAGCGAACAAGGCATGGCAGAGGAACTAATCAGGTGGCCATCCGGCGGCGCTATTGCCACAATCGCCGCGACTCGAGTAGTGATTGTAGGCCCGAATGCCGATATAAATAACAAAGTTTTCGACTGCATGCTTTATGATGATTCTACGACTTTCGGTGGGGCTCTATATATAGCTAAATATCTACGCCAGGTTTCTTATGGGGGACCGATCGGCAATGATAGGAATTTTATTTTATTCGGCGATCCGGCACTAATCGTCGGCAAACCGATACTCAAGACCGAATTCACATATCGGCCCGATTCTCTGCGCGGTCTGGCGGTGGATTCAATCGCCGGGCGCGTGGTATATGCCGACGGCAATCTGGTGAGCGATTTTAACGGCACTGTTCAGGTTTTGGTCAAAGATGCCTCAATCAGAAGGCGAAAAGTATTGACCGATCGCAACAACATACCATTAGATACGTCTTTCACCGTATCGTATACGCTTCCCGGGGCAACCGTTTTCAGCGGGCCGGCGGAAATAAGAAATGGATTGTTCAAAACCACGTTCTTCGTGCCCAAAGATATTACCTATGGCGGAAGTCTGGCCGAAATATTCGTCTATTTTGACAATGGCGTAATCGACGGTTCGGGCGTGGTGGATTCGCTGCCGATTGCCGGCGGCGTGACCGGAGATATTGATAGTATCGGCCCGACTATAGAAATCACCTATAACGACCGACCTCTGTCAAGCGAGATTGTTGGAGTGCCGGTTTCAGCCGTTTTGAAAATCATTTTATATGATGAGCATGGAATAAATATGATTGGCGCGATGGGGCATGGAATAGTGGTCAAAATCGATGATGGTGATACTTACCAGGCCGACTTAACCAGCCGATTTTCATTTGAAATGGGAAGCTGGCAACGGGGTTCGGTTGAATTTCAGCTGCCTGAATTAAGCGAGGGAGAACACGTGTTTTCCGTCAAGGCCTGGGATAGTTACAATAATTCGAATACTTTCAACGGTAATCTAAAAGTATTCGCTAACGATGATTTTGCGCTGTCGGAGGTAATGAATTACCCTAATCCGGCCAGAAAAATAAGCAAAACGGAGTTTCAATACCGGATAAACAGGCCGGCGCAGTCTATCTCCCTGAAGATATTCACTCTTGCCGGCAAGAAGGTGAGAAATGTAACGCTTACCGATCCGCAGTACTTATTTGAAGGCTACCATCGAATACCCTATGATTTAAGAGACGACGATGGCGACCCTTTGGCCAGCGGTGTTTATATTTATAAAATCGAGGCGGTTGGGTTGAATCCGGACGGTAAACAAAAGAAAGTCCAAGCCGATTCTAAATTAGTCGTTTTAAGGTGATAACAAAAGAGAAAATTAACTGCCGGAGATTTTTTGATAAACATACGATTTATCGATTCGCGGCGGTGATGATTTTTAGAAAAAAATGTGTTTGAGAAATATGGAGGCGATTTTGAAAAAGCTGTTGGTCACCCTGATTATAATTGGAATACCTTCCGTTGCCGTTTACGCTCAGGTGTCGCAAACCGCGGTGCCTTTTTTGCTGATAGCACCCGGCGCGCGGGCGGCCGGTATGGGAGAGACTTTCGTGGCGGTAGCCGATGATGCCACTGCTACTCACTGGAATCCAGCCGGCTTGGGAAGGTATCCGCTTTCGCCGGATTGGATTGAATTACCGGTCGGACAACGTCAAAAAATCGAAAAAATAGCCCTAGTAAAAAATGATATGCCCGACAATAACTACAAACAATATGATATTTGGGCAATCATTAATGGCCATCTTGCCTCATGGAATGGCCGGACTTGGCGATTGGGAATATCCAAAAATATCGAAAGCGCAAGTTCGATAAAATCTGCCGTCGCCAATCATCTCGGCCTGGAAACGTCCAAAGTGGATCCATATGTTTTAAAGACGATTCAACTTAATACTGGAATTAAATCGGAGCGAATCGACTCTTTGCAAGAAATCATTACGGCTGTGATACCCGAAAATTACCCGAACAGCAGGGAAATCCAATCGGGATTCTCTCGACTTAAAACGGCCTGGTCTGAGCTTAAATTGAATGCGTCGGAATTCGGAAAATTCGAGAAGATGGTTAAAAGAATAGCCGCCGATTCATTGAGAACCGCGACTCAACTTGATTCAATCGCGTATGGTTTCGACGCGGCGATTATTGCCGACGCCGCTCCAAAAATAAATCTCCCTTATGATTTATTGATTAATTCCAAAATTAATTGCCTGGAATCGCATGATGGCATGATTTATATCGGGGCCGATTCAGGGTTTTATCGCTTCGACCCCAAATTGAACAAATGGAAATCTTACAATCTGACCGACAGTCTGCCTTCATTGAAAATTACCGCGCTTGAAAAAATGGGCAAAAAAAGCATCGTGATAGGAACCGATAAGGGAATAGTGTATTTTAACGGGGTTAGAGTTAAAACCTATAGTCCCAATCAAGCGGCGCCCACATCAACGATTTTAAGGATAGTTGCCAACAGCGACCAGGATATCTGGGCGGCGACCGATTCGGATATTTATCATTTTGACGGCGCCATATGGAAAAATTATTTTACAAAAGATGTAGCCGTCGGTGGAGACCTCTCTAAAATTATTTCGCAATCGTATCGCGCAATTGCCCGTATCGATTCGGCGTCCTTATGGGAACAGGTGACCGCTTTAAATAAATCGACCGGCGAGGTTACCGTCGGGCAAAAAATCAAGCTTCCTTTCGCGCCGGTTTTAAGAGGGAAGGTTACAAGCCTGGCATCAAAAAATCAGAACTTGTGGATTGGGACGGAACGAGGGATTATTCTGTTTGACGGCTCATCTTTTTATCATTTTGGTTACCGTGAGTATACAACTCAAAATGACATGTCGCTCATCGATATCGCCGGTGAATTTTTGCCTAACGGCGAACCCGATAAAATCGAAAGACTCGCCGAAAAAATCAGAGAATTCAATGGAATTCCGGAAGATATTGTCCCATCCGGTAAAACCGTGTTGGTTTACGCCAATGCCCTCGGTTCATCGATATATTCGGTGACGGCGCCGTCCAATAAAAAGGCTTATGTCGCCACCGCTCACGGAGTAATCGAATATAACGATGGCGTCTGGAGCCGCTATTCACGCACCGAATCGCTTCGTAAACCGGTGCATACGATGAAAAGCGAATCGGGCGAACTGTGGTTCGTTACCACCGATCGCGTCTGTATCCTGGCCCGAGCCACCGGTCAAGTGACTTTCATGCATTCAAATTACCTCGTGCAATTGGCGAATGATTTGTACTACGATTATTTCGCGATTGTATATCCCACAAAAGAATGGGGTACTTTCGGCACCGGTTTTACTTTTCTTTCGTATGGTCAGCAAGATCGAACCAACGAAGTCGGCGATGTAATCGGGCAATTTAACTCCTATGATTTCGCCTGGACCGCTTCTTATGGTACGAAATTAACCGATAAAGTATCGGCCGGTATATCGGGAAGAATAATCCTATCGCATTTGGCCGATGTCGGCGCTGGATTGGAAAAAGGTAAAGGGGTCGGTTTCTCGGGCGCCGTGGATGGTGGAATCATTTACGATGTCGATCCAAAACTGACTTTGGCTTCAACGATTACCAATATCGGGCCGGAAATTGCTTATATTGATGCCGACCAAGCCGATCCGCTTCCGCGAAAACTGGCGCTGGCGTTTTCCTACAAATTGATTGAATCGCCTTTCAATAAATTGATTGTCGTGGGCGAAGCTGATAAGCTGCTGGTGGATTTGGGCGATGATTTGAAAACCGAAATAAAAGAAATAATCCCTCATATAGGCGCCGAATACTGGTACTCCAATTATTTAGCTTTAAGAGCCGGTTATGTTTATGATGATATCGGCCAGCAGAAATATATCACCCTTGGCGGTTCGCTCCAATACAACAGAATGCGGGCGGATATTTCTTATATTCCATCATCAAATGAAGAAACCAACCGTTTGGGCAATACTGTAAGGCTTTCATTAAATGTGGGATTTTAACGATGCCGATTAGCGTTAAGCGGCGTATCTACACCTTCGTATTTTTGTTCGTGTCGTTTTGGATTATCGATTCATCCTGGGCATCTGAGCATAATACGGTGTTGTCGCCGCGTAAAATCAACCACCAACCCAATCCCGATTTGTTTATGCAAAGGCCGAAGCCTGAACCGTTACGTTCTATGGTATCTCAAAAAAACTTGTTGGGGCTTGAACGCGAAACGCCGTATGGACTGCCTAAAGCCGGTTCTTTAGCTTTAGAAACCCAGAGCGATTCAATCCATATACTCGTGTTAAAAGTCGAATTTCAGGCGGAAAACCCCGATGACCCGACTACCACGGGCAATGGTCATTTCGATATGCGTACCTATGACCAGTTTCTCCAAGATGAAGGGCATTATTTCGATCCCGCCCCGCATAATTCCGCCTACTTTTCGGCACATATTCAGGCGCTTGCCAGATATTATGATTTCGTTTCCGATCATAGACTAAAATTAACTTGGGAGGTCTGGCCGCAAGCTGAATCGGCTGCCATTCAACTGCCGCATCCGATGTCTTATTACGGTTCGGGGGGCATATCGGATAGTATTATTCCGGGCCTATCCAGGTATTTCAACGAATCGATTAGGGCGGCCGATAGTCTGTTTCCCCAACTGGATTTTGCCCGTTATCAATCGATATTCCTGTTTCACGCGGGAAGCGACCAGCAAAACAATTTTAGTTTTATTAACGATACGCCGAACGACCTTTGGACAGGTTTCATTATGATGGCCGAACCCGTCGAAGTTGACAGCGGACGTAATTCGGTTCGCGAGGGGCTGATAATGCCCGAAACCGCTTGTCAAGATAATCGGATAACCTGCCTGAACGCGGTTATCGCCCACGAATTCGGCCATCAACTCGGTCTGGTGGATATATATAACACTTCCAATTTTCTTACCCAGGTCGGTAATTTTTCCTTGATGGATAACAATGGAATGTCGGTATCGCTTGATTTCGGCGAAGGCATGAATTTCGTATCGGGCACCATGCCGGTTTATCCCGACGCCTGGTCGCGGGCGTATCTGGGATTCTCCGGAGTCACCGAAATCACCAACGGCCAAAACGTTATCGTCAGGGCCGCCGAACAGGCATATCATACGAATGAAATCATCAAAGTGCCGATATCGGATCAGGAATATTTTCTGATTGAAAATCGCCAGGTAGACGCTGATTACACGTTTCGATTTTACAGCAACCCGATTCGCCCGGCGCTTCTGGCCGACTCGGCTACCGGTGTCATTCTCGGCCCCGGTTATGCTTACTATGGGCAAAACAGATTGATAAAAGTTCCCACCGGTGAATACGATAGGCTCTTAACCGGCAATGGTATATTAATCTGGCACGTAGATGAAGCCGTCGCCTATATGGATTATCTTGGCGAAGGTGGCAATAATTTTCTTTTAAATACGCTTCAATGGGACCATAATCGCCGTTTTTTGTCGCTGGTCGAGGCCGATGGGATAATCGATTTCGGGGGTAATTACGTATCTTATGGCTATTATGGTTCTGAATCGGAATACTATAATCAAAAAAACAATACCGCTCTCACTCCGTCATCTCGTCCGAACAGCAGAGACAATCTCGGCGCGGATAGCCACGTAAGCATCACTGGGATAACCGCCCCGGACACATCGGAGGCAGGCGATACTATCATGATTTGCGCCGGCATCACCAAAGACTGGCAGCGCGCTGGTTTCCCCAGGATGGGAATTCCAAATCTGGGCGTCGATGGGGAAGGGCTTCTGGCTGTCGACCCTCTTAACAGCGGCCGGTTGGCGTTATTTGCCGCCAGTGGGAAATCCATTGTCGCCGTTGGCCAGGATGGTTCATCATTTATCGAAAATAACTCCGGACTTTATTTGCCTCGCTTTGATGGTGATTCATTGATTTATGATTTCTCGATATTTGCTTTACTCGATTCCAATATAATCGGCAAAATGGTTGGCGGGAGATTTCTCGGCAATGATACAATTCAGATAGCCTGCGCTGACCAATCTAATAGACTTTACCTGTTCAAACCGGTTGACCAATCGCCCCGCGATTCGCTGGCCGATTTAATTGCCGCGGTTGATTTGCCGGCTAAACTTACGGCCGGACCGCTCGCTTATGATTTTAACGGCGACGGTCGCGACGAAATCCTTATGGGGCTGGCTGATAGTACAGTTAGAATATTGCTTATAGATTCATTGGAATTCATTACTGCCGGCTTGTTCTCGGGAGTGCCGGTTAAAGCGGTTGTATCGGACAGCGTCGTCTTCGTTATTACACAAAATAATACGCAAAATGACCTGCGCATAGGCTATATAAGCGGCTACGAATTTTCGATTTTAAACTGGAATTCGGTCGCGCTTCCCACTGGAATGCCTGTAGGCATGGCGGCCGGCGATTTGGACCGCGATTCGTTCTGCGATATAGCCGTTACCGTGGGTGATTACCTGTTCATATATTACGGAAATGAAAACGCGATTAAATCGGTGGATATTTCCAATCCGGGCATTCCGGCGCTCGGGGATATCAATTCGGATGGTTATCCAGAAATCGTTTTTGCGGGCGGCGATAATTTTGTCAGGCTTAATGTTTATAACTATCTTGGTTTTCCTCTTGATAGATTTCCGCTTAAATTAAATTACCGACGAATTGATTTTTCATCATATCCAGAGCCGTTGATTGTCGATATCAGCGATGATGGCAATCCCGATATAATCGTCGCTTTGCCGGCCGGCGGTTTGGATGCCTACGATTATCGCGGGCAAAGACTGCCTGGTTTTCCCGTCGGCACCTCAACGCCGGTTTATATCCCCCCATGCGCCGCGGATATCGATGCGGATGATAAAATCGAGCTTATGGCAATCGATAATTATGGGTTTATCTCCGCTTGGAATCTTGAGGTCCCGGATAGCATGATAAATATGCCCTGGCCGATGGCGTCCGGCGGTTTTAGCGGTAATGCCTATCTGTCGCCATCTTTCAATAAAGAAATCATAACCGCCCCCGGTTTTCTTGCAGAAAAATCCGTGTATAATTACCCGAATCCAGCGGTTAATCGGACCGCGTTCAGATATTATGTTGACAGACAAGCGCAGGTTTATGTTACTATCTACGATATTACCGGCGAGAAAGTGGCCGAACTTATTGGCAACTCGCCAGGCGGAATCGAATCGGAAGTGGTCTGGGATTGCACAAATTTCGCCTCTGGCGTATATTTCGCCGATTTCGAGGCAAAAGCGGGCGATCTTAGCCGTAAAAAAATGATAAAAGTTGCTTTGGTTAAATAATGGAGGATTTATGCGTCGGGCTTTAATCGCGATATTGTTAATTTTACTGATGGTTCCATACGGATTGGCCGACCAGCCTGGAAAATTCAGATCTATCAACGATTATTTTAATAACCAGGAAATCGTTACCGCAAGATATTTCGCCGATATCGATGAGCCGATTGAGGAAGAAGAGGCCCCGCTGATGGCCGATATTTATTCATTCAACGCGAAATCTCCAAAACGCGCCTTTTTCTATTCGTTGGCCGTGCCGGGACTTGGAGAATATTACGCCGGTTCGAAAATCAAACCCGCGGTGTTTATCGGGTTGGAAGCGCTGTTCTGGACCGGTTATGCTATTTACACCGGAAAAGGTAACGATGTGAAGGATGAATATATTCAGTTCGCCAAAGATCATTACAGGTATGACGTTTTCATGACCTGGTGGTCTACACTCGATTCGACAACACGTGCGACCTATTCCCATTCGCTCCCATGGGACGCCAATAATAACAGCCCGATATTTAACCACGAATATTATGAAAATATCGGCAAATATAATGAATTCCAGGTTGGTTGGGACGATATAGGCCCCGGATTTCCTCCTCCTCCTGTTCCTGGAGGCAAAGATACGACATCGGTTAATCGCGAAAAGTATCTGAATCTCCGCCGCAAATCCAACGATTATTATCAGAATGCCAGCACGATGGTTATTCTGGCGCTGGGCAACCACATCTTGTCGGCGTTCGACGCCGCCCTTACGGCCAAAGGATACAATAAGGGCCAGAAACGGTTTTCGCTGGAACTGAAATCCAAGAAGCTCGACCGGGCGCAGGTGCCATTTTTGACGTGGAATTACCAATTCTAACATGAACAGGGTAATCGTAAAAATTATTTTATTCTTTTGTTGTCTCGCTCAATTTGCCGGGGCGCAAAATTCGATTAGCCAACTGATGACGCCTCGCTTGTCACAATACAATCGTCCTGCGGGCGATGACGAATTTAATATTCCGCTGGCCGGCGGTTCGGGTAGAAAAGGGGCGAAATCGCGGGCTAAAGCCGCGCTGTTTTCATTAATTCTTCCGGGCGCCGGACAATATTATATCAACGGCGGTACATTGAAAGCTAAAGCGTTTTTCGGAGTAGAAAGCGGACTTTGGCTTTCATACTACGGCTTTCATCAGTATAGCATTTACAAATCCGACGCTTCCAAGGGCTGGGCCGTTTTAAAAGCCGGAGCAAATCCCGACAATAAGGACGCCAATTACTGGGTGAAAATGACTTATTACGACAATAGGGATGTTAATGAGGCGGATGGCTATGGCTACAATCAGATGATTATGGTTATCGAAAGGGACCCCAATTTGCTGTTTCCGGAAACCGCCGATTATTATTGGAATTGGGAAAGTCGGGCCGACCGCGATAAATATCGCAGTCTGCGCAATCAAAGC